>DFND01000086.1:12306-17779 GCA_002375895.1 Firmicutes bacterium UBA3576 | reverse complement strand
CTCGCCCACCAGGCCGAGCGTCTCGCCCTTCCTGATGGAGAAGCTCACGTCGTCCACGGCCTTGACGTGGCCCACGACCTTGGAGAAGAGGACGCCGCGGGTTATGGGGAACCACTTCCTGAGGTTCTTGACTTCGACTAGTACGTCCTTCATCAGGCGCTCCTCCCCCTCTCTTCCTCGGGCCTGAAGGGCGGCGCTTCGGGGTGCTGCCTCCAACAGGCCACCTTGTGGCCGCCGTTCACGCAAGTGTACTCCGGCTCCTCCTGGAGACAGATCTTGAGGGCGTAGTCGCACCTCGGGTTGAACCGGCAGCCCTTGGGCGGGTCCAGGAGGTCCGGCGGCTGCCCGTGGATGGGCAGGAGCCTCTTCTTCGAGGCGGCGTCCAGACGGGGCACTGATCTCAGGAGGCTCCAGGTGTAGGGGTGCTGAGGGTTGTAGTAGATATCCCTCACGGTGCCCCCCTCGATGATCTTCCCCGCGCACATCACCAGCACCCGCGAGGCCATGCCGGCCACCACGCCCAGGTCGTGGGTGATGAGCATTATCGAGGTGTCGAACTTATCCTTGAGCTCCTTCATGAGCTCCATGATCTGAGCCTGCACGGTGACGTCGAGGGCCCTGGTCGGCTCGTCGGCGATGAGGAGCTTGGGGTTACAGGCCAGGGCCATGGCGATCATGACCCTCTGCCGCATGCCGCCGCTGAACTGGTGCGGGTACTGGCCCAGCCTGCGGTCGGGGTTGGGCATCCCCACCAGCGAGGGCATCTCCACGGCCCGCTCCCGCGCCTCCCGCGGGCTCATCGTCTGGTGGATGCGCAGGACCTCCATGATCTGGGTCCCGATGGAGAGCACGGGGTTCAGCGAGGTCATGGGGTCCTGGAAGATCATGCTGATCTCCTTGCCCCGGATGACCTGCATCTCCTCCTCGCTCTTCTGCACCAGGTCCTCGCCGGCGAAGATGATGGATCCCGACACGATCCTCCCGGGGTCGGAGATCAACCGCATGATGGAGAGGGCCGTCACGCTCTTGCCGCAGCCGGATTCGCCCACGATGGCCACGACCTCGCCTCGACCGAGGTCGAAGCTGACGCCGTCGACGGCCTTGACCTCGCCGGCGTAGGTGAAGAAGGAGGTCTTGAGGTCGCTAACTTGCAACAAGGTGTCCAAGGGTCTCACTCCTCTCTCAGCGCCTCAGCCGCGGGTCAAGGGCGTCCCGCAGGCCGTCACCCAGGAAGTTGAAGGCCAGGAGCGTGATGCTTATCGCGGCGGCGGGGAAGAACAGCTGCCACGGATACGAGCGGATGGCCTTGTACCCGTCCGAGGCCAGAACGCCCCAGCTCGCCTGAGGCACCTGGACGCCGCGCCCGATGAAGCTCAGAAAGGCCTCCAGGAAGATGGCCGAGGGGATGAGCAGCGTGGTGGTCACGATGATCGGCCCCATGGCGTTGGGGATCAGGTGCCGGAAGAGGATGCGCCACCTGCTGGCACCGAGGGTCCTGGCCGCCAGCACGTACTCGTTCTCCTTGAGGCTCAGGAGCTGTCCCCTGACGATACGGGCCATGCCCAGCCAGTAGGTGAGGCCGAAGGCGATGAGGATGCTCTTGAGCCCGGGCTCCAAGACCACCATGAGCATTATGACCACGAGCAAGAGGGGGATGCCGTAGAGGATGTCGACGATCCTCATCATGACGGCGTCCACCCGGCCTCCCAGGAACCCGGATATGCCGCCGTAGATGACCTCGATGGTCAGGTTCACGAAGGCGCCCAGGAAGCCGATGAGCAGGGAGACCCTCGCGCCGTACAGGACGCGGACGAAGAGGTCCCGGCCGAGCGCATCGGTCCCGAACCAGTGATCGGCGCTCGGGGGCTCGTTCACCCGGCTGAGGTCCTGCTCGGCGTAGTCGTAGGGCGAGAGATAGGGGCCGATAAGGGCGGCCAGGGTCATGAACACGATGATCCCGAGGCCCAGCATCGCCATCCTGCTCTTCTTCAGGCGCCGCCAGGCGTCCTGGGCGTATGACAGGCTGGGCCGGACGATGGCTTGGGCGTCCGCCTTCTCCTCGGCGGGAGTGAAGAGGTCTTTGTCAATGGCCACGGTCGTCACTCCCTTCCACGCGGATCCCACCAGTTGGAGTTGTTGTTGCCGCCGTCTTTGAGCCACATGTCAAGGAAGGTCATGGGGTCGAGGTAGTCGGCGCCCCATCCGGCGCGGGCCACCTGGAAGTCGCCCTCATCGCGGGTGGTGAGGTAGTCGCCCCACTCCTCGGTCCGGAACTTGATCTCCTTGACGCCGAGGTCCTCCTTCCACATCTGGCCGATGGCCTGGGCGATCCTCACGTGGGCCTCACTGTCGTTCATGAGGATCTCAATGGGCGGCAGGCCCTCACCCTTCGGGTAACCGACCTCGGCGAGGAGCCGTCTGGCGGTCTCGACGTCGTTGTCCTTGAAGTAGGCGCCGCCCTCCTCGCGGAAGTCCTTGTTGGTGGTCGGGTTGATGATCCCGTAGGGCACGAAGGCCATCGCGGGCTTCTGCCCGGCCTGGGTTATCGAGTCGACGAGGAGCTGCCGGTTGATGGCGTAGGCGAAGGCCTTCCTCACCCGGAGGTCGTCGAAGGGCTCCTTCTCGACGTTGAAGATGTAGTAGTAGGTAGCCAGGTCGCCGCCGATCACCAGGCCCTCTTCCTTGAGCCGCGGCATCTCCTCTAGCGGCGGGTTATCCAGGATATCGAGATCGCCGGTCTCGAACATGGCCAGCTCGGTGCTGGCTTCCTCTACGGTGTAGATCTCGAGCTTGTCCAGCTTGACCGCGTCGCGATCCCAGTAGTCTTCCAAGGGAAGGAGCTCCAGGATGCTCCTGTGCTCCCACTTAACCAGCTTGAAGGGGCCGTTGGTGACCAGGTTCTCGGCCTCGGCGCCGTAGGCGTCGCCGAACTGCTCCACGGTGGCCTTATGCACCGGGAAGTAGGTCGGGAAGGCCATGAGGGACAGGAAGTAGGGCGCCGGCTGTTCCAGCGTCACCCTCAGGGTCCTCTCATCCACGGCCTCGATGGCCACGTCGTGGGCGCTGCCAGTGCCGGCCGTGTAGTCGTAGGCCCCCTTGATGCACCAGAGCTGGTAAGCGTAGTCAGCACCGGTCTCGGGGTTGAGCACCCTAAGCCACGCATATTCAAAGTCCTCGGCGGTGACGGGGTCGCCGCTGGACCACTTGATGCCCTCACGCAGGCAGAAGGTGTAGGTCAGGCCGTCCGGGGAGATCTCCCAGTCCTCAACCATGGCCGGCTGGGGCTGGTAGTTCTCGTCCAGCCTGACGAGGCCCTCAAAGAGGGCGTTCAGCACGGTGAACTCCGGCTGGCCCGTGGCCTTGGCCGAATCCAGGATCTCGGGCTCTGTGCCGAGGTTGTAACGGAGGACCATCTCATCCTCCGCCCCGCCCTGGGTGCCGCAGCTAGCCCACGGACAGGCCCGCGACCAGGGTCAGGAGCGTAAACAGAACAACTGCCTTTTTCCAGAACGTATTCAACTCCTAAAAACCCCTTCTTATGATCCACGCCTGAGTTTATCTCCGAGTCAGCTCAGCCCTCTCCTCCGCGACATCACCCCCTTCTGGTCTTGAACAGTCGGTAGTACAATAAAACGGCCGCAAACGGGCAATCTAATGCGCTTTTGCGGCCGGTCAGTGTAGGATCACGCGTGTAACTACACGGAGTCCTTCCGCGGGGCTGAGATATAGTAATAGGGAGGTGGTGGCTTAATATCAAGAGCTTTGAACAGCTCCTTCTGCTCCTTGGTGAGCTTAGAGGTGCGCCATACCTCCTCCGAACCTATCCGATGTATCCCGACATCCAGGGTCCTGAGAATCCTGCACATCTCCCGCCAGGTCTTCCCGGTCTCATTTTCAGCCACCCGAATCAACAACAGCGCCAGCCAACAGAGGAGCACATGGGCCTTGATTCGGTCAGGCAGCCGATGGTACACGGGGCGGATGTCAACCACGTGCTTCAAATCTCGGAAGCATCGCTCGATGACCGCCAGCTGCTTGTAGCCCAGGACGATGTCTTCGGCGGAAAGGGTATCATCAGAACAGCTTACGAGGAACTTACCGTCAAACCTGGCCTCTTCCCGGATCTTGCCCCGGTTTAACTGGAGCTTACCAGCCTTCGTCTGCCGAATATAACGGCCGAAGACGGGATGGGCACGTAGTTCACAGGCCGCCTTCTTGTGCGGCTCACCAGCAAGCTGCTTGAGCGCTGCCAGACGACGCTCAACCTCCTTGATGATGTCCTCGCGCCTCTTACGGTCCTTCTCGACCTCTTTGGGGTTGCGCACCACCACATAACGTCGGCGGGCGGCACCATCTCCAAGGACGACTTCCTTGATCTCCAGGCCACACTCCAACCTGCGATACTTACCGCCGCGGGTCAGGGCCTCCGTAGCAGCAGCTTTGGAACCCACACGCAGCTTCTCTCCCATGATGTAATGCCCGCCGGCACCCTGTAACGCCTTGCGATTGTCCTCGGAGTTAAAACCCGTATCCAGCACCGCCACCACCCGCCCAAGACGCCAGCCGTTGAGGTCACGCTTGACCTCCTCGATAACCTCCTGGTCTGAGGTGTTGCCCGGCCAGACCCAGCACCGCACCGGGATCCCCTCCCGGGTCACGGCGAACCCAACCACCACCTGGGCCAAATCAGCACGGCCATCCTTGCTGTATCCACGCCGCCTGAGCTCAGCGTCTTCACCCTCGATCTCGAAGTAAGTGGTGGTGGTATCGAGAAGAAGCAGGTCAACCTCCAGGTTGAACAGGTTGGCGACCTCAAAGAACACATCATGCTGGATCTCCTCTGCGGCTTCCAGGAGAAAGTCCATGGCCCGGTAAAGCTGGTGAACTTCAACCTCCGGTAGGTCCCGGATGAGAACCTCTTCGGAGACCCAGGGTTCCATGGCCAGCTTGCTGGAGGGGTTGAGGGCACGGTTAGCTACCAGGGCAAACAAGAGTCTCTCAACAGGAGTGCGGTAGTTACGCTCTTTGAGAAGGCGCTTTAGGGTCTTATCTACGTTCAGCCGCTGCCATAACTGATCCAGAAACCACGTGCCGCCGGCGTCCCGCGAGCCGAGGTAGTCGAAGGGAAGGGTACCGCTCACCTTCTCCCGGATACACTCCGCATCTTTCTCATCCAGGAAACGAGCGATGCCTAGCGCCAGTCTGCGTAGAGCAGCGAGGTCCAGTTGATCTGCCCGTCCGAAGTTCCACAGTATCTGAGCCCGCGGAGTGCCGGTCTTGGGGTGACGGTAGTTGTGGGCTAGTTGAACGTACTCAACGACCGACCCGTCTTTGTTTTTGCGGCGTACAGTTCTCAAGTACATGTTGCTTACATTATAGCATTAATATCCGCTACTGGCAAGGCATGTCGTAACAATCGTGTGTCTACGCCGTTTCGAGAAAACCTACCCGCCCCCGTTCGACAGTTGCTAGA
>DFND01000086.1:0-12016 GCA_002375895.1 Firmicutes bacterium UBA3576 | reverse complement strand
ACTCGTAACTGTCGAACTCGGGACCCGCCAAACCTCAAAAAATCGCGCCGTTAAGCCATCTGGGCCTCCATGTGTGCCTCGTGACTGTTCAACGCCAGCCCTTCGACTAAGGGATACTTCCACCCTTGAAAAAGGCTGCTTGACATCAAGAGCACCTCACGACCGCTGTAGCTTAGCGAAGGAGGCATGAACTTGATGAGTGTGTCATGCTATAGGGACAGCATAGGAGGATTCGTCAAGATTCGACAAACTGCTCTCGGCGCGGGGCAGGTATTTATTTACAGGGAAAGCGTTGTCAAGAGCGCCCCTTGATCCTCTCGAGGAGCCTCTCCAGCAGTCGCGGCCTCCTCGCCTCCACGAACCTGCTGGAGTCCTGGTCCGGAGAGGGCACGATGCCCAGGGGCACCTTGCCGACCCTCTCGCGCGGCAGGCTCACCAGCCGGGGCCGCGAGCGCGTCACCACCATGACGGTGGCCGGGCCGGTCCCGGCGGAGAAGGCGGCCAGGAGGTCGGCGGGGGAGGATATCGGGTGGCCGTCGAGGGCCACCAGCAGGTCTCCGGGCACCAGGCCGGCCCGGCGGGCGGCGGACCCCGGGAGGACGGCGAGGATGGGGAGTCCGTCCTCCCTGGGGGTGAAGGTCGGCTGCGAGCCGCTGTCCTCGCGCCGGCTGAAGTGGATCACCAGCTCGTGCCCGAAGGCGCCGAAGAGGGCGGCGGCCCAGCGGAAGATGTAGATCCTGCCGGCCAGAAGGGACAGGGCCAGCAGGATGACGCTGTAGAGCATAAGCCTGGCCGCGGTGGCGCGACTGCGTCTGGTGAGGTCGACGCCGCGCGTCAGCTCGCTGTAGCCCAGGGCGGCCATGGCCGGCTGCATGAGGTAGAGCAGGTCGTCGGACTTCTCCGACAGGAGCGAGGGGATGAGGGGCCACCAGTCGGGCATCTGTATGAGCCCCTCCGGGGGCATCTGCTGCACGGCGACGACGGTCAGGACGACCAGGGGGACGGGCCAGAATTTCTGCAGGGTGTAGGCCCCCACCACCCCGTGCTCTTCATCCCTCACGTATATCGGCGTGGCGCTGTCGGTGCCGCTCAGGGAGATGAGGATGCTCTCGGCCAGGTGCAGGATGGCTACCAGGGCCATTACCGCGGCCACGTTCACGTTGGGCCACCCGAAGAGGAGGTGGCTCACCGACACTATCATCCCCGGATAGGAGAAGCACAGGAAGCGCGGGTTGAACAACATCAACAGCAAGGCCAGGGGCAGGAGGTAGACTATGCCCGACTCGCCCAGGTCCACGCCGACGAAGATCAGGACCATGCTGGCGGCCACCCCACCTACGAGCCCGTAACCCAGCGAACGGAAGGTCTGCCGCCACGGGCTGTTGATGACCACCCCGTACAGGGACTCCTCCAGCCTGGCCACCCGCCGGTACTGGAAGGACACCAGCAGCAGGACCAGCCAGAAGGCCCAGGAGAGGCCTGGGTGCAGCACCAGCAAGGGCAGTGACTGCAGGACGCTCAGGAAGATCTCCGTAAAGGGAAACATGTCGCCCCTCCCGCTCTAGAGGCCGAGTTTCTCCCGCAGGACCTCGATCGCCTTCCGCAGCTGCGGGTCCCGGGCGGGATCGGTCGCGGCGTGACCGGGGAACTCCGTCCCCTCGCCAGCCTCTACCACCACGTCGGGAGCGAGCCCCTCTTCGTCGATGGGGTGCTTCAGGGGCGTGAACCACTTGGCGGTGGTGAGCCTGACCCCGGAGCCGTCCGGCAGCCGGTGGAGCTTCTGGACCGACCCCTTGCCGAAGGTCGTGGTGCCCACCAGGACGGCGAGCCCGCGGTCGCGCAGGGCTCCGGCCAGGATCTCGGAGGCGCTGGCGCTGCCCTCGTTAACCAGCACGACTATCGGGAAGTCCACGCCCGGCGTGCTGGAGGAGTAGGTCCGCTCATTGCCCTCGCCGTCCACGACGTGCACGATGGGGCCCGGCGGCAGGAAGAACTCCGCCACCCGCAGGGCCTCGTCCAGAAGGCCCCCGGGGTTGTACCGCAGGTCTAGTATGAGACCCCGCATGCCGGCCTCTCTGAGCTCCTCCACCGCCGCGGGGACCTCCTCGTCGGTCTGTTCGTTGAACTGGGTTATGGCCAGGTAGCCCACGGCCTCATCCATCATCCTGTGCTCCACGGTGGGCACGTCGATGGCGGCCCGGACCACCGTGATGTCCAGCTGCTCCTCGCCCCGGAGCACCGTGAGGGTCACCTCGGTGCCGGCCGGGCCGCGGATCAGCCGCACCACCTGATCGACGGGCAGGCCGACGATGTCCTTCCCGTCGACGGCCACGATCTTATCGCCGGGCCTGAAGCCGGCCTCCGCGCCCGGCGTCCCCTTGATGGGGGCGACGATGACGACGTAGCCGTCCCTCTCGACCACCTGGATGCCCACGCCCTCGTAGTGGCCGGAGGTGTGGATCTTCATCTCCTCCCAGGCCTCGGCCCCCATGAAGTGGGAATAGGGATCGCCGAGGGCCTCCACCATGCCGGCGGCAGCGCCCTGCATCAGGACCCCGCCGTCCACTTCCTCCACGTACTCGTCCTGTATCAGGCGGTAGACCCGCATGAAGTTGGTGAAGCCCTCAAGCCCCGTGATCTCGCTCACGAGACGGTCGAGGTAGAAATAGAAGGCGGCTGCCGTTATCGCCGCGCTCAACAGGGCCGTTAGGAGAACGGCCGCGATCAGGCGCCCCGTGGAGTGCCCCCGGGCGGGTGAGCTCGCACCGCCTATCATCACTCTTGCGCCGCACCAGCGTCGGGTGCGGCATCCCCCCTTTCCGAAACCGTCGGCATTTAACAATTATGCATCAATCGGGGAATCTACGCCGTGTACGCCACGGTTATTGTTTAACACAACCCTCCGCACCTGTCAAACTCACTGCGGCAGGAAGGAGAGAGGGTTCACTGGTGCGCCGTCCACCCGGACCTCGAAGTGCACGTGGGGCCCGGTGCTGAAGCCGGTGCTCCCCGATAGGGCGATCCTCTGCCCCCTGTCGACCTCCTGGCCGTAGAAGACCAGGAGCTTCGAGTTGTGGGCGTAGAGGGTGGACACGCCGTTACCGTGGTCGATGATCACGGTGTTACCGTAGCCGCCGAGCCAGCCGGAATAGATCACTACCCCCTCCTCGGCGGCCACTACGGGCACGCCCCAGGGCGTGGCTATGTCGAGCCCAGTATGGTTCCTCATCTCCTTCAAGATGGGGTGGTAGCGGGGCCCGAAGTAGGAGGTGATGGTGCCCTTGTAGGGCCATATCATCGCCAGGCCGCGGTTCCGCTGCCTTCGGATCTTCTCCTGTAGCTCCTGGATGACCTTGACCAGCTTCTGGGACATGGCCTCCAGCTCGTCCAGCGCCTGCCGGTACTCCTTCTGGTCACGCTGGATGCGTTCCAGGAGCTGCCTTCTGGAGGCGATGCTGGCCTCGATCTGCCGCTTCTTGGCCTGAGCATCGGCCCTGAGAAGCTCTAGCCTGCGCTTCTGGGCCTCCCACCGGGCCTTCTCCTCCTCGTAGAGGCGCTTTTGGACCTTAACCTCCTCGAGGAGCTTGATGTCCTGGGCGATGATGGCGCCGAGGTACTCGGCACGGCTGAGGAGGTCGCCGAAGCTGGTGGCCCCGAGCAGGACCTCCAGATATCCGATGGGGCCGTGTATGTACAGGGCGCGCACCCTCTGAGCGAGGTACTCGTCCTTCCGCTGAAGCTCGGCCTCCGTGCGCACCAGGATCTCACTGGTCCTGGTGAGCTCGGCCTCCGTACGCCGTAGCTCCGCCTCAATGGCCTCGAGCTCGCTCTGCTGGCGGGCGAGCTGCCTCTCTACCTCCTGCAGCTGACTCCAGAGGCTGCGCTCCCGCTTCTCAGCCTCCTGGAGCAACCTGCTCTTGGCGTCGATCTCCCGCTGGATCCGATCGAGCTCGGCCTGCTGCCGCTCGAGCTGGTCCCGCAGGTCCGCGCCCATGCCCGGCCCGGCCAGTAGGGCCACGCACAGCACGGCTACGAGGATGACAACTGAGACCCTGCGCAAAGCCCGCCCCCTCCTTATACCCTAAGAAAGCGCTTGATGGAAAGATTGGTGCCCAGGACGCCGAGGAGAGCGCCGCCGGCCACTAGGGCCGGGAGGAGATCTGCGAACAGCTGGTCCCGCGGCAGCATCGGCAGGAAGGGCACCGAGTCGGCGGCCAAGGTCATGGCGTATCCATAGGCCCACCAGGCCCCGCCGACGCTCAGCAGGCTCCCCGCGAGCCCCAGCAGCATCCCCTCGATGAAGAAGGGCGCCCTGATGAAGGAATCCGTGGCCCCCACCAGCTTCATGATGGCGATCTCCTGACGCCGAGCGTACACCGTCAACCGTATCGTGTTGGAGATGACCAGCACCGTGGCCACGGCGAGCAGGGCCATCAGGGCCACGCCCCCCCACCTGAGGACCCGCGTCACGGCCACAAGGCGCCTCACCATCTCCCCTTTCTCGCTCACCTGGTCCACGCCCTCCATCCCGGCCACCATCTCCGCCACCCTCTCCGCGTGCTCGGGCTCGACCTCGATGGCCAGGGTATGCGGCAGCGGGTTTATGCTGTCGACCCCCTGGAGGATCTCGGCGTCCGTTCCCAACCTGTCGGCCAGCTCCTGGAGGGCCTGGTCCTTGTGGATGAAGGTGACCGAGCGCACGCCCTCTTGGCGTCCGATCTCCCGCATGAGGAGCTCCCGCCGCGCCTCCGTGAGGTCATCGGCGAGAAAGGCCCGGATCTGCACCTGTTCCTCCACCCACGTGAAGACGTTGGCTAGGTTGGCGCCCAGCAGCAGGAAGAGAGTCAGCACCAAGAGGCTTATGGCCACCGTGGTGACCGAGGCCAGGCTCATGAACCCGTTTCGTGCGATGCCCCGCAGGGCCTCGCGGCAGTGGTAGAGGAGCGCTCTAAAGGGCACGGCGGTAGAGCCCCCTCTCGACGTCTCGCACCACGCGGCCGTCCCTGAGCTCAACCACCCTCTGCCGGTGCGAGCTGACGATATCGAGGGCGTGGGTGGCCACCACCACCGTCGCCCCCAGGCGATTGATGTCCAACAGGAGCTCCACGATCCCCCGCGCGGTGTCGGGGTCCAGGTTGCCCGTGGGCTCATCAGCGAGGACTATGCGGGGGTTGTTGGCTATGGCCCGGGCCACCGACACCCGCTGCTGCTCGCCGCCCGCGAGCTCGTCCGGATAGCAGGTGGCCTTGTGGGCCAGGCCCACCATCTCCAGCACGGCCGGGACCCTCTTCCTGACCTCCCGCGGTGAGGCCCCCGTCACCTGCAGGGCGAAGGCCACGTTGTCGTACACTGTCCTGTCGTTAAGGAGCTTGAAATCCTGGAAGACGACGCCCACCTCCCGACGGAGGTAGGGGACCTCGCGTCGCCTCAGGCGGGCCAGGTTCCTCCCCAGGACGTACACCTGCCCGGAGGTGGGAAGGATCTCCCGGTATATCAACCTGATGAAGGTGGACTTCCCCGCGCCGCTGGGCCCCACCAGGAACACGAACTCCCCCTTGGCTATGCGGAGGTTGACTTTGTGGAGGCCGCGCGCCCCGTTGGGGAAGACCACGCTCACATCGTACATCTCGATCATCGGCGCCACCCCTCTCCCGCCCGGGCTGCCCGGGCGGCCAGCGGACGAATCTATCGCTAGCAATGGCATCAATTCGACAGCCTGCTGCAGAATCCTCCGGAGAGGGCGGGTTTTGTAAAAAAACGTAAACTAAGGGGATTGGCGAGAGGCCTGGATATTAGAGGCTTTTGGTAAGAGGGGTAACATAACATGGGGCCCCGCCGGCGGGGCCCCGTCTCTTATAACAGCTCCCTGACGGCGCGGCAGATGTCCGCCTCGGTGAGGCCGTAGGCCTGGAAGAGGTCTTCGGGCGTCCCCGACCGGCCGAAGGCGTCCCTCACGCCGACCCTGCGCAGGGGGACGGGATGCTCCTCGGACAGGAACTCCGCCACCGCGCTGCCGAGGCCGCCGATGATGGAGTGTTCCTCGACTGTGACCACCGCCCCGCAGGACCGGGCCACCTCCAGGAGGAGCTCCTCGTCCAGGGGCTTTAGGCTCGGCATGTTGACCACCGTCACCTCTATGCCCTCGCGGGCCAGGGCCTCCGCCGCCCGGAGGGCCCTGTAGGTCATCACGCCGCAGCTCACGATGGCCGCCCTGGAGCCCTCCCTGAGCTTCTGCCCCCTGCCGAAGGCGAACTCGTGCTCGGGCCCGAAGAGCACCGGCACCTTAGGGCGCCCGAGCCGCAGGTAGACCGGGCCCTCGACGGCCGCGGCCGTCCTCACGGCGGCGCGGGTCTCGACCCCGTCGGCCGGCACGACGACCCGGATGTTCGGCAGGGCCCGTGCCAGGGCGATGTCCTCCAGGGCCTGGTGGGAGGCCCCATCGGCCCCCACGCTCAAGCCGGCGTGGGTGGCGGCGATCTTCACGTTGAGGTTGTTGTAGGCGACGGAGGTGCGCAGCTGGTCGTAGGCTCGTCCGAGGGCGAAGACGGCGAAGCTGCTGGCGAAGGGGATCTTGCCCGCCGTGGCCAGCCCCGCCGCTATGCCGATCATGTTCTGTTCCGCTATGCCGACGTTGAAGAACCGCTCCGGAAAGGCCCGGGCGAAGCGGGAGGTGCGCGTGGACCCGGAGAGGTCGGCGTCCAGCACCACTATCCTCTCGTTCACCTGGCCCAGCGCCAGAAGCTCCTCGCCGTAGGCGTCCCGGGTAGCTTCGCTCTTGGTCATTATGTACTCCCCCATCCTCAAGTCAGCTCCCGCAAAGCTTGCTCCAGCTGCTCACGGCTCGGGGCCTTGCCGTGCCAGCCGACCTCGTCCTCCATGAAGGACACTCCCTTGCCCTTGACCGTCCTGGCGACGATCATGGTCGGCCTGCCCGCCACGGCGCCCCGGGCGGCCTCCACGATCTCCTGCAGGTCGTGCCCATCTATCGCCACCGTGTGCCACCCGAAGGCCCTCCACTTGTCGGCCACCGGGGTGATGGACATCACCTGCTCCAGCGGCCCGTCTATCTGCAGGCCGTTGAAGTCCAAGAAGGCCACCAGGTTGTCCAGGCGGTAGTGGGCCGCCGCCATGGCCGCCTCCCAGATCTGGCCCTCCTGTATCTCCCCGTCCCCCAGCAGGGCGTAGACCCGGTAGCCCTTCCCGTCCATGCGGCCCGCCAAGGCCATGCCCACCGCCGTGCTGAGGCCCTGGCCCAGGGAGCCCGTGGACATCTCGACCCCGGGGGTCTTCTTCATGTCGGGGTGCCCCTGCAGGATGGAGTCGATCCTCCTGAGGCCACGGAGCTCCTCGGGCGGGAAAAAGCCCCGCAGGGCGAGGGCGGCGTACAGGACCGGCGCCGCGTGGCCCTTGGACAACACGAACCTGTCCCGCTCCGGCCACAGGGGATCCTCGGGGCGCAGCCGCATGATGTGGAAGTAGAGGGCGGTCACCATCTCCACCGCCGACAGCGAGCCGCCGGGGTGACCGGAGCCGGCCTCCGCTATCATCTCCAATATCCTCCGCCTCATCTCCCTGGCCACTTCCTCCAAACGCAGCCTCTTGTCCTCGTCCAGGGGTGGAATCATCCTGCTGCGTCACCTCCTCCGTACGGATCGGATAATAGCGCGATAGATGACCAACGCTGCGAAGAGCGGTAACACCGTCATCCGCCGGGCCCGGGCAGGCTCTTGAATCAACCTGAACAGCCACTCCAGGTTAAGCAAGCGCACCCACTCCGGGGCCCGCCTCACCGCCCCCGCCAGCACGTCGAGGGAACCGCCGACGCCAATGCACACGGGCACCTTAAGCCCCCGGCCGAGGTGCCGGGCTATGAAGGTCTCCTGCCGGGGCGAGCCCATCCCCACGAACAGGATGTCCGGGGCCGCCGCCTCGATGCGGTCGAGGACCTCGTCCTCGTCTCCGAAGTACCCGTGGTGCGTCCCCGCCACCTCGAGGCCCTCGTAACGCCGCTTGGCGCGCTCGGCCGCCGCCGCTGCCACCCCGGGGCGCCCCCCCAGGAAAAAGGGCCTGTAGCCCCGGGCCGCCGCCAGGGAGAGCAGGCCCTGGACTAGGTCGATGCCGGTGACCCTCTCGGGCAGCCGCGTCTTCAACAGGGAGGAGGCCCAGACGATCCCGATGCCGTCGGCCAGGACCAGGTCAGCCCCCTGCAGCACACGGCGGAGCTCGCTATTGCGCCTACAGGCGTAGACCATCTCGGGGTTGGCGGTCACCACCTGATGGGGCCGCCCCGACTCGATGAAGGCCTGGATCCTGGCCAGCGCCTCCCCCAGGGTAACCTTGTCGAAGTCGATGCCGAGGATCTCCACCCGCGGCCACGGGCCGTCCTCGGCGCGCAGGTAATCCTCAATGCGTGAACCACCGGCTGTCTCCATCGCTCATACCTCCATAAGAGACAGGGCAGCTTCGGCGCTCTTGGCGGCAAGCCGCCTGAGCTGCGGGAGCCTCTCGGCCAGCTTGGTCCGGAAGCCCTCCCGCCTGCCCCAGACCTCCTCGACCTTACGGGTGAGCTCCGCCGCCGCGAGCCCCTCCACCCGCACCGGCTCCTCGCCCAGATCGGCCAGGAACCCCTCCACCTTCGGGTCGTAGGAAATCCCCACCATGGGAACGCGGTTCACGGCCGCGAAGATCAGGGCGTGCAGCCTCACGCCGACCACCAGGGAGAACTGCCCGAAGACGCCCAGCAGGTCGCGCACGGGCAGGGGCCGCCGCAGCACGTGGACGCCCCTCTCGCTCCTGCGCGCGATGCCGGCGGCGAGGCTGAGGTCCTCTGGAAGGTGCAGGGGCACCAAGACCACGCGGGCGCCCAACCGCTCGGTGACCTGGTCCGCCAGCCGCGCCAGCCCTTCGGCCAGCTCATGCCCGCCCCACTCCCGGGGGCACAGGCCCACCAGCGGCCTGCCGTCGAGGGGCACCCCCTCACGGTGGAGAAGAGACCGGGCCCGGTCGGACTCGGCCGCGGGCTCGAGGGCCAGGGCCGGGTCTGCGGACAGTTTGACCGGCGGGCGCGTCACCCCGAGCCTCTTGAGCTCCCTGATGGAACGGCTGTCCCGGACGGTTATCAGGTCTACCCCGTTGACCACCGCGCTCACGAGCCACCTGCCGGGGCCGGTGCGCACCGGCCCGATCCCCTGCCCGTAGATCATGACCGGCACTCCCAGCCGCCCCGCCAGGTATATTATCCCCGTGTAGTAGCCGAGGCTACGCAGGCTGGTAACATCCTGCAGCAGGCTGCCGCCGCCGCTGATGACCAGATGGGCGCCGCGCATCTCCCGCAGGATGGCCCCGAGATTGGTCCTGGACACCGCCCGCACGTCGTGTTCCATCTCCGTCCGCCGGGGAGCGGCGGAGAGGACGACGATGTCGAGGTCAGAGGCCCGGTCCCGGAGCGAGCGGGTTATGCCCAGCAGGACGGCCTCATCCCCGGCGTTGCCGAAGCCGTAATACCCCGAGATCAACACCTTACGCCCCACTGTCCTTTCGCCTCCTTGCGATGTTGAGGATAGCCCCCACCAGCAGCACGGCGAGCACGCCGAGGGCGATCCCCAGCACGAGGCCGTTGGCCGTCCTCAGCACCGACACCAACAGCGGCGTCCGGAGATGCTCGAAGGAGTTCACGATGGACACCTGCCCGATCGCCCCGGCGAGCACGGCGTAAGGCAGGATCCCCCTCCTGCCCGTTCCCACCAGGTAGGAGGCGAGCAGCAACAGGGGGTGGCCCAGGGCGAACTCCTTGAACCGGGGCCTCGCGTACAGGGAGTCGGACAGGACCTCTCTGATGGCGAGCTCCAGCCCCGGTACGGGAACCCCCAGGGCGTGGCCAGACCTGGCCGCGTAGAGAAAGGCCGTCAGGGCCAGGAGGGCGAAGAGGACCAGGTGCTGAACACGGAGCCTCGTCCGTAGGATCTGCGTCGCCTCCCTGACCACGCGCGTCCACCTGAACCGGCCGTCCCCCTCAAGGCATGCCGGGTAGAAGAGAAAGGTCAACAGGATGGGGGCCACGTAAGCCACCGCGACCCCGTGGAAGAGCTCCAGTTCCAGCAGGTGTGCCCGGTCCCCCAGTACCGCCCCGATCAACAGGCCGCCCAGGGTCGATACGGCCGAGGCCAGCAACACCAAGGAGATCCCGCCCACGACCCGCGGCGAACCCCCTCTCAGACCCCGCATGGCCAGGACCATGGCCAGCGTCGGCGCCATCACCGCGGCCATAAAGGCCGTGGCCTGTCTCGCGGCCAGAGGTGCCAGCGCGTGGGCACCGAACCAGAGGAGGCCGAGCAGAAGCAGCGCTGTCGCGTGGGCTCTAAGCGGCAGGGGATAGAGGAGCTCTACCAGGACCAAGGCCCCCACCAGGACCACCACCGTCACACCCAAGGCGCTGAGCGGCGCGACCTCGAGGACGGGGAAGGCGGGGGCGCTTCCCGTCGAGAACCCGGCCTCATGCAGGCCGGCGACGAGGAGGCGGACGGCGGCGACGTTCTGCTCCACCAGGTCCACTCCCCGCTTCCTCACCAGGATGGGCCGGAGGTAGATAACCCTGATGTTCCTGTCCTTGGCCGAGTTAATCCTGGCCTGCACGAGCGCCTCGAGGTTCATCTTGTCGAGTTCGGGCCGGGGGATGCTGTAGACGCGCACGGCCCGCCCGTCGACCATGGCCAACAGCTCGAGGAGGCCGGCCTGAAGCAGGTGCCCCCTCTGGGAGGCGGCCTCGATGAGGCCCAGGTTCAGCCCGAGGGAGTTGATCTGCTCCGCCACCTCCTCCAGGTGCTCCGGGTAGCCGGCCACGACGTCACCCTCGAAGAGGACGGTGGCGGCCCCGGTCTCGGCCAGGGGGCTGAAGGTGTGGGATATCCCCTCGGCGCTGATGTCCGGGCTGTGGATCGGCCGGGGGAGGGGCCGTAGGCCCACCTCCCTCGCCAGGGCGATATCCTCAGGCCAGAACCCAAGGCCGAGCTTCAGCGCCCGGTCGAGCCCGAGAGGCAGCTCAAAGAGCGTGCCGCCCTCCAGGGGGAGGCGCCGAAACTCGGGGAGCCGGTACCTCAGGGCCTCCTCCACCCTGCCGGCCGTCTCCTCGTCCTCTATTAAAGCATAAGTAAAGGACGGTCGAAGGGTGCCCTTCAGCGACCTGAGGTCCTCGCCGACGGCACCTTCCACCCTCATCCTGGCCAGGAGGTCGTGACCCGCGATAACGGTGGCCCGGCCGTCGAGCTGGAGCGTCTCGAACTTCTTCTCCTTGACGGCCAGGGAGGTGGCCCCGGCCCGCGCCAGCCGAGCCAACAGGTCGGCCAGCTCCACGCCCTCCGATCGGGCGAGCTCGGCGTACTCCTCCCGGTCTAACACGATGTCTACAGTACGTACCGACCTCTCGGCCGCGGCCCTCTCCACCAGGGCGGGGAGGGCGCTCAAGAACCCTATGACCAGCAGCGCCGCGAAGAAGAGGGCCTTTCCTCTATTCATCACCGATCACCCCCCGGTAGGCGCTCCTGCGGACGCAGAGACGAATTCCCTCGACGAAGGCGATGGCCAGGACTGCGAGCACCAGGCCCAGAACCAGCCCGTTGGCCGTACGCAGAAAGCTCATGCTGACGGGGATGTGCACGTGGACGAAGGTGTTGACCAGGGACGTCTGCCCGATAGCCCCGATGAAGACCAACGGCCACACTAACCCCCCGTAGCCGCGGTGAGCGGCCCAGGCCGCCAGGAACAGCGCCGGATGGCCGATGAAGAACTCCTTGAACCTCGGCCGGGCCACGAGCAACCGCTCGAGATAATTGCGCACCAGCCTCTCCAGGTCGGGCACCGGTATCCCCAGTGTGTGACCGGACCGGCCCACGTACACGATGGCCAAGGCCAGGGCCAGGGCCCCCACCAGCAGGTGCCAGACTCGGATCTCGGCCCGCCATCCCCTCCGACCGGCCTCCAGGAGCGTCGACTCGTCCCTCCGGAAGGTGAGCAGGGCCCA
>DFND01000006.1 GCA_002375895.1 Firmicutes bacterium UBA3576 | reverse complement strand
CAGGAAAATAGCTATGGCGGTGGAGATGGTCAACGATACATCGGGGGTCCCCCACCGCTTGTTGACCCGTGCCAGGAACTTCGGCACCACGCGGTCATCCGCCAGGACATAGAGAAGCCGCGACGGTACCATGAGGGAACCGTTGATGGAGGTTGTAAAGGCCATCATTGCCCCCAAGGCCACGATCCCGGCGGCGCCAAAGGGCAGGTAATGGGAGGCCACATCGGCCATCGCCGAATTGGATTGGGCGAGGACATCGTACTTAACCACGCCGAAGGCCACCAGGGACATCAACACGTAGATCACTACCGAGGCCAGCACGCCCTTCAGGAACACCCTGGGCAAGGACTGCCTGGCGTCTTTGGTCTCACCGGCGGTCTGAGCCAGGGACTCGAAGCCCGCGTAGGCGAAGAACAGAGACGGCATGACGGCGAAGACGCCCTCCCACCCGAAGGGCAAGAAGGGGGTGAGGTTCTCTGACTTGATGGCGAAGAAGCCCGGCACCACCAGGATCGCTATGGCGCCCATCAGTATCAGGAACATCACCGTCTGAGCCCAGCCGTAGAACTTAACACCCACGAGGTTAATGACATAGAAGAACAGCGCTACGATGGTCGCGATGACCACGGGGTCAACCTCCGGCCAGAAAAAGGTCGTGTACTGGCCGAAGGACAGCGCTAAGACTCCCAGGGCTCCGATAAAGGCCACCCACTTAAGCCACATGAAGACGAAGGCGATATAGTATGAGCCCAGAGTCCGGGAGATGTGGATGTAGGCTCCGCCTGGTTTGTTCCCAAGCGGGGTGCTCAGATAGACGGTGTAAGCCAGGGTCGTGGTCAGGATCACCGGGGCCAGCAGCAAGTACGCCAGAATAACGCCCGGCCCCGCCGTGGCCCCGGCTTGACCGGTGACCACGAAGACCCCGGAACCGACCAGGACCCCGATAATGGTCGCGTAACTCTGCAGCTTACCCAGGTCTCGCCTGAGACCCGTGCTCTCCTTTGACATGCTCACCCTCCTTGCGAGGTGCGGGGGGAGTATACCCCACTACTAGAGCCGAAAATTGCCGCCGAACAGCACTCCAGATCCATCTCTCGTCCCTGTTGCGATACGGTGCCACCCTCATCCCCTACGCGCCCGAGGGAAACGGCGCCGAGACCAGCCCTCTCGACCTCCGTCGCCTCGGATATCCCGAAAGACCGTCCCCAAAGGACGGCCGGCATCCAAGGGGGTGGCGATTCTCAGCACCTCCAATTCCTCTGGGGCTCGATCTCCCCACCCTCTCGGGACCCCGCCGCCGCGACGCCTCGATGAATACAGCGCGGGCCCCGGGAGGGTAGGTTAGGCACCGACGTTGATCTTCAGCGCCGAAAGGGAGCCGCTATGTGAGTGAAGGTGGGGTTCTCGGCCCTCCGCGGGTCGGCTACCATGAAGCATCTACCGCACCAGATGTGGCGCCTGACCAACTCTCCGTAACATCCTAGAGCCCCGGCCCAACCTCCCGACTCCTAGGAGAGTATCTCAAATCGGGCGGTGAAATGCCGCAAGACGGGCGGTTCGTAGGTGAATCTGAGGCCCTTGAGCTCCTCCCTCCGTTCATAAAGAGACTTGAGCCCCGATACCACCAAGTCGAGTTGAGCGTCGGTGTACGTACGCCGCGGCACGGCCAGCCTCAGCATCTCGAGCTTCGGGTAATCGTGGTCACCCGTCTCAGGGTTCCGCCCGGCCAGGACGGTACCTATCTCCACCCCACGCGCCCCCACCTCGGTGTAGAGGTAGACAGACAGCGCGAAGGCGGGGAACTGGTCTTGGGGAATATGAGGCAGGAAACGTTTCGCGTCAACGTAGACGGCGTGGCCGCCCACCGGTTCGATGATCGGCACTCCCTCCTCCTTGAGCCGGCGGCCGAACCTGCTCACCTGGCCGATCCGGTAGGCCAGATACTCCTCGCGCACGACCTCCCTCACCCCTTGGGCGATAGCGGCCATATCCCTTCCGGCCAGGCCACCGTAGGTCGGGAAGCCCTCAAAGAGCACGGCCCACTCGGTGAGCTTGCCATAGAGCTCCTGGTCACGGACGGCCACCCACCCCCCGATGTTGGCGAGGCCGTCCTTCTTGGCGCTCATGGTGCAGCCATCGGCGTAGGACATCATCTCGCGGACGATATCACGGATCTCCCAATCCTCATAACCTCTCTCACGTTGCTTGATGAAATAGGCGTTTTCGGCAAAGCGACAGGCATCGATAAAAAAGGGCTTGCCGTACTTGGCACAGATCTCGCTGATACCCCTGATATTGGCCAGAGACACGGGTTGTCCGCCACCACTGTTGCAGGTGACGGTGACCATCACCAAGGCCGTCTCCTCGCCCCTCTCGCTCAGGAATTCGTCGAGCCTCTCAAGGTCCATGTTCCCCTTGAAGGGATGGTCCAGGGTGGCGTCGTACGCCTCTTCTATGGCCAGGTTGACCGGCCGACCCCTCTTGTGCAGCACGTGCGCCTTGGTGGTATCGAAGTGCATGTTGTTGACCACGTATTGGCCCTCTCTCACCATCACGGTGAACAGCAGGTTCTCAGCCCCGCGGCCCTGATGAGTGGGCACCACATAGGGGAAGCCCAGGATGTCCTGAACGGCCTCCTGGAACTCGTAGAAGCTGCGACTGCCCGCGTACGACTCATCTCCCACTAGCAGGCGCGCCCACTGCAGGTCGCTCATGGAGCCCGTCCCGCTGTCCGTCAGGAGGTCGATCATCACCTGCTCCGATCTCAGGAGGAAGGGATTGTACCCGGCCTCGCGGATGTACTGTTCCCTCTCCTCCCGGGTAGTGGCCCTCAAGGGCTCCACCATCTTTATCCGGAAGGGCTCTACGTGTTCGAACAAGGGCATCACCTCAGAGCAGTGGATTGTGTAGCTTTGGCTGTCACGCTGTGCCTCTTACTTTCATCACGCCGACCACACCCTCCTGCCCATCCCTCAACATTAGTGTAACTCGTCTATAGGAATTTGAAAGAGGCCAGCCATGGCCTCGGTGCTGGCCTGCCCAAAGGGGCCTGAGGGGAAGGGATGCGGCTGAAGCCCGCTTTCTCGCACAACAGGCGTGCTGAGCGAAGACGACCCGGGCCCAGTGACGATCTGACCGGATGACCTACGTACTCCCAGAAGGAGCTCGGGCCTCCCTGGCCCGTACCTCGTCCAGGTAGTTATATACACTGTAGCGAGAGACGCCCAGGGCCTCAGCGACCTTTTCCACGGCCCCCTTGATCAGGAACATGCCCTTCTCGTCCAGGGCGCTAACCACCCTCAGCTTATCCTCCCTGCCCATGAAATTGGGGGGCTTCCCAACGTCCTCGACGGCCCTGGTGATGGCCGTGCGTAACAGCTGGCCGATATTGGGGGCGAAGGTCCCGGGGCTGGACTCCTCACCTGAAGGCTCCAAGTTGGTGACCTGGGTCAGATCCTCGAGGAAGGCCTTGGCCACGCTGGCCTGGCTGATGTCCATGTTGATACAGAGGAACCCTATGATGACTCCATCCTCATTGCGAAGGAAAACGGTCGTAGACTTCAGGGGACGGCCGTCCGGCGACTTCGTGGCGTAGTTCACCAGTCTGTCGCCTTTCTTGGGCCCCCTCCTGATGTACTCAAGCGCCAGGTCCGTTATCGAGTCACCCTCTTTTCTGCCGGTGACGTGACCGTTGGCTATGGCGATGATAGAGGGCTCCGGGTCGGAAAGGTCGTGGAGGATAACCTCGCAGTTCCTGCCGATGGTCTCTGCGATGGCGTAGACGATAGGCTTCAGGCTTTCGAGCGTCAGGCGCTTTGAGCCCGTGGAGGGTAGCCGCAGCGTCCCGTCCCGAGAAAGGGGAACGCCTTCCATGCCTACGAGCACCTCCCATCCGATATTGGAACTTCGTTAGCTGATTCCACCCCTCCCCTCAAACTCCCCGCTCAAGGTGGAGAGGTTTCAGACGGATTTCGGAGGAGAGGGACGAGGACCTTTGCGCCGAAGGCCTCACCCCTTATAGCGATAACAGAGCCTGTAAGAGCTGCTCCTGATCTTCGAAGATCCGGATACCAGCCCGCTCCAACTTCCTGAACAACTTGACGGCCTCTCCCCCCGTGAAGTCCCGCCGTGCCACGGGCCTCTCCTCCAGAGCCCAGACCGGCTTTCCCTCCTGGGCGACAGTGAGGACGGCCTCTAGGTTCCTGAGGTTGCCCCAACCGAAGGGGACATCCGGGAGGATCACCACCTCAGCCAATCGCATAAGCCCTACGTTCCTTTCAAGGTCCGCCTGCGTTACGGAGGTGAACGGGGGAATATCAATGACCTCCAGCCCGTAAGACCTCGCCCGTTCCCAATCACTGTCGCCCACATTAAGCACGCCTACGCTGACCTCAAAGCCCGCGGCCACGAGTGACTCCAACAGTGCCCCAGCCATCCCCCCGCCGGCGACTAGGTGTACCTGGAACCCCTCGCGCGCCCGGGGCCGGTCGGGCGAGATGAGCGTCACCGTGGGCCTGCCGGTGACGGGGTGTCTCCCAACGATGACCTCGCTCCCGTAGGCCCTCTCGATCTTGTCCTTAGTGATGACTTCCTCAGGCCGGCCCGCGGCCAGGATCCTGCCCTCCTTCATGAGGATGAGCTTCCCCGCGTAGGTGGCGGCGAGGTTGAGGTCGTGGAGCACGGCCACGACTGTCACGGCCCTGTCCCTATTCAGCCGGGCGAGCAGGCTCATGATCTCCGACTGGTGGCCGATGTCCAGATGGGAGGT
Organism: Firmicutes bacterium UBA3576; assembly: GCA_002375895.1. Taxonomy (GTDB): domain Bacteria; phylum Bacillota; class Sulfobacillia; order UBA3569; family UBA3569; genus UBA3569. Next base: position 7,558 of record DFND01000006.1, on the reverse strand, counting down.
GGGCTCGTCCAACAGGAGCACCTCCGGCTCCTGTGCCAGCGCCCGGGCGATGACGACCCTCTGCTTTTCGCCTCCGCTCAGCTGAGTGACTGGCCTTGATGCCAGTTCCTTCAGGCCGCACATCGCCATGGCGTCCCTGACCTTCCGCATGTCCTCCGGGGTCTCCTGACCCCGGAGGTGCGGGGTTCTCCCCATGAGGACCACGTCCTCGACGGTGAAATCGAAGGTCATCGGGTTCTCCTGAGGCACTACGCCGATCTTCTTGGCGATCTCCCTACGGGGGATGTCCTCAAGATCAGTCCCCTCCAGGATCACCCGCCCACGAACCGGCCGGAGCGCCCTGCCCATGGCCCGCAGCAGCGTCGACTTACCCGAACCGTTGGGCCCAATGATCCCCAGGAAGTCCCCCCGGCTGATGTGCAGGGTTAGACCTTCTACAGCGGGATCGGTCCCGTAACTCAAGGTGACGTTCTCTACCGTGATCACCGCCGTCATATCGACCGTGCCCTCCGATAGCGCCTGAGAAGGTAGATGAAGAAAGGCCCACCCGTTATGGCAGTGATGATGCCCACGGGGATCTCGGTGGGGGCGAGGGCGGTTCGGGCAACGGTATCGGCCAGCACCAGGATGATGGCGCCGCCCAAGGCCGACGCCGGCAACAAAACCCGGTGATCGGGCCCCACGATCAGCCTCACCATATGGGGGACCACCAGGCCCACGAACCCAATGAGCCCGCTCACCGACACCGCCGCCGCCGTGATCAGGGAGGCCGCCGCCAGCGCCCACCTCTTCACTTGGTCGACCTCAACGCCGAGATAAAGGGCCTGTTCGTCCCCGAGCAGGATGACGTTCAGGTTGTTGGCCTGCCAGAGGAGCACACCGGATCCCAGGAGAAAGTAAGGGAGGACGGCACGCACGTCCGTCCAGGTGCTCCCCGCCAGGCCTCCCATCAGCCAGAGGAAGATGCTCCGCAGCTTCTCGTCGCTCATGAGCATAATGAAGGACACTATGGCCTGGAGGAAGGCGCCTACGGCCACGCCCGAGAGCAAGAGGGGCACGACGGGCAGCCTCGGCCCTTCCCGGGCGATGTTATAAACGACGGCCAGCGACCCCAGCGCCCCGACGAAGGCGAAGACGGGCACCGCCCCCAGGCCGAGAAGCGAAAACCGCAGGGCCAGGGCCATCGCTATCGTCGCCCCGAGCGAGGCTCCCGAGGATATGCCCACGATGTACGGGTCGGCCATGGGGTTGCGAAAGAGGCCCTGGAGGGTGGCCCCCGCCAGGGCCAGGGAAGCCCCCACCAGGCTCCCCAGGGCTATCCTGGGGAGCCTGAGCATGACGACGATTACCGAGTTGGTATCCTGTCTGTTCACGCCGGAGACGACGGCGTCGCCGATGGCCCGCAGCACCTCACCCACTGGCACGGGCACCGTGCCGAGCCCCGTGGCAGCCACGGATATGCCCAGAAGCAGGGCGGCCATGAGGCCCAGGGTGAGGCGCCACCTGCGCCTTCGCACCTCCAGATGCATGGCCCTCGCCCCTAGGGAAGCTCAACATCGGGATGAACGGCCCTGACTATCTCCTTGAGGCCCTCGATCAGCCGCGGCCCCGGGCGTGAGGTCGTATCCCCGTCGACTACGTATATCCGGTCGTTCACCACTGCGCTGAGCCCCGCGAAGGCCTCCCGCGCCCTTATCTGATCCGCGGCGGGCCAGGTGAGGATGATGACCTCGGGATCCCTGGCCACTACCGCCTCCTCGCTGAGCTGTGCGTATTGCTGGCCTATGTCGGCCGCAACGTTCTCGCCGCCGGCTATGCGGATCATCTCGTCGAGGAAGGTCCCGGGTCCTACCGCCCAGAGCTCAGCCGGGTCCACCAGCACCAGCACCCTGGGTCTATCCTCTATCCCCTCGAGCCTCTCCGCGACGGCCTCCAGGCTCTGCCTCATATCCTCGGCGACCTCGCGTCCCCTCTCCGGCACACCGGTTATGACGCCGACCCGTTCTATGGCCTTCGCCGTATCCTCTATGCTCTGCGGGGCCAAGAGGTAGGTGGCTATGCCCAGCTCGGCCAGGCGGTCGGCGACCTCTGTATGCGAATCTATACCGAGCACCAGGTCCGGATCGAGCGCCACCACCGCCTCGATGTTGACGTTGAAGGAATCTCCTATCTTGTCTATACCCTCAACCTCCGGCGGGTAGTTACAGAAGTTAGTAACCCCCACCACCTTGTCCCCAAGCCCCAGGGCGAACAGGATCTCCGTGTTGCTGGGGGCGAGGGAGACGATCCGGGCGGGCTCAGACTCTACGACCACCTCCCGCCCCATATCATCCACCACGGTCATCGGGTATGCCGATGTCGGCGAGGTATCCTCTGAAGCCGGTGCGGCCGTGAAGAGCGAGCAGCCGACCAGCAGAGCGCTCACGACGGCGATTAGGGCCACGAGCCTTATCCTCATGCCTTTTACCTCCCTTGGAGTCTCAATTCACCTGCTGCCATGACGACGAAAATCCCGGCCCTACCTCTAAGGACCGGGACGATGAACCACGTCACACATCGGCCGCACCTCCCTTTCGCTCGAAGGTAGTGGGCTTGCATGAGCGACAGGTAGGTTTCCTGGCTCTCGCTTCATCGCCTCTCGCCCCTTCCCATCCCTGCCGGGACAGTGGATATATGCGGGAGGCTCCCCGATCACAGTGGCGGGACCGCGCCAGACTCGCCCGAAGGCTCACTGGACTTCCCTATTATCCCTCAACGGGCCCTGTCGCCCTATTAAGTTGTCGGGTACATTATAACCCAACCCCTGCCATAGGGCAAGGGACTGGCCCTGCCCCCTCAGAGACGCGGCACGAGGCCCATCCTGTCCTTGACCCTATCCAGGGTTGTCTCAGCGATCTCCCTGGCTCGGTCGGCCCCGCGGTCCAGGATCTCCCGTATGGCTCCCGACTCCATCAGCTCGTGGTAGGCCTCCTGTACGGGCCTCAATGTAGCGATCACCGCCTCAGCCAGGCCCCCTTTGAAGTCCTTGTACCCCCTGCCCTCGTACTCGGCCTCGATGTCCTCTATGCTCCTGCCAGAGCACAGGGAATAGATGGTCAGGAGGTTGCTGATCTCGGGCTTCTCTTCCGGGTCATAGCGCACCTCGCGCCCGGAGTCGGTCTTTGCCCGCCCGATCTTCTCCCTGATGACGTCCGGCTCGTCGAGTAGCGCGATATAACTCCCGGGGTTGGGGTTGCTCTTGCTCATCTTGGTCGAAGCATTGTCCAGCGACATGATGCGGCCACCGGTACGGGGGATGTAGACCTCCGGGACGACGAAGGTCTCCCCGTAGCGGTTGTTGAACCTCTCCGCTATGTCTCTCGTGAGCTCCAGGTGCTGGCGCTGGTCCTCGCCCACCGGCACGAGGTGGGTGTCGTAGAGCAATATGTCCGCCGCCTGAAGCACCGGGTACGTGAACAGCGCCGCGCTCACCGTCGCGTGTTTCTGCCTCCGGGCCTTGTCCTTGAACTGGGTCATACGTCCCAGTTCTCCGTAATAGGTCATGCACTGCAACAACCAGGACAGCTCGGCATGGGCCCTCACGTGAGACTGAACGAAGAGGGTCATCTTGTCCGGGTCCAGGCCCGACGCCACCATCATGGCCGCCACCTGGAGGGTCTGACGGCCAAGCCGCTCCGGGTCCTGGGGAACCGTCAGCGCGTGTAGGTCTACCACGCAGTAAAAGCATTCATGAGTTTCTTGAAGTCTGACGAACTGCTTAATCGCACCCAGGTAGTTCCCGATGGTCAGGGTGCCGGAGGGCTGGACCCCCGAGAAGACTCTCTTCAACTTGCTATCTCCCCTTTCTCTCCGTGTTCCAAATATAAAACCCGTCCCCATCGGGACGGGCCTCTGCCCGTGGTGCCACCCCACTCTTCTGCGCTCCTTCGCGGGTACCAGCATACCCTCTACCCGATAACGGTGGAAGATGCCGGCCGGACTTACTCGCCTCCGGCTTTCATCCGGCAGCTCCCGGGCCCATTCACCGGGCTTCCACGGACCGGACTCTCACCACCGCCGGCTCTCTGGGCCGCATCCACCCGGCTACTCTCCCCGTTCCTCGCCGTTACGCTGATTCTACCATTACCGGTCGTCACCGTCAAGCTGGCGCGAAACCTGCCATGGCACCGAATACTCCCCCAGGACCTCCGAGCCGGATTTGACCGTGAGAAGCACGGTCTCGGTCTCAGCGGGAATCCACCAGCCGTAAGTCAAGCTGCCCTCCTCACCCTCCAGGGTCAGCTCGTCGAGGACGGCTCCGTCCGCCGTGGCGCGGAATACGAGGGTTAGGCCCTCCGCTCCATTCACGATCACCAGGCAATGACCTCCCCGCTCTTCCAGGTGCACCTTAAGGCGCCTCTGCGGGGCCGCCATGAAGGTGTAGGGGCCGGCCACCTGCTTGCCCTCACCTGACTCGGCCACGATTACGTATTCGTATATCCCCCCGGCCGGTCCCTCAGGCGCCAGCTCCCTCTTCGCCCCACCCTCCTCTCTCACCACACCGAAGAAGACGTCGAGCTTCCGCTCCATCTCCACCGGGAATCGGGCTACGAACTCGGGGCCCGACCCGACGGCCGACGCCTCCTGCCATTCTACCTCGCCGCGCTTCCTGTAAAGCAGGTAGACCCTCTGCCCCTGCTGCACGGACGATAGGAACCAGCTGATGGTGGCCTGGGAATCCTCGATGTTTACGTGCAGGTCACGGACCCAGTCCGCCGCCTCCTTGAGCTCGGATACCCTGGAGTGAAGGGACGTAACGTCCGTCTTCACAATCGACAGGTTATGTTCCAGTGAGGACAACCGAGCCTCAAGCCTCTCCCGTGTCTCCCCCAAGGCGCGATAGGTAAGCTGGTTGAGGAAAAGAGAAGCTATCAGCAACAGGACCAACACCAGAACATATCTATCCCTCATACGTTATACCCCCCAGTAATACGAACTGGTGAAAGAGGAAGCCGCCGGTCCCCCACTACGTTCCCAGGAAGCGCATGGCCAGGTGGGCGTAATAATCTATCGCCTCGAGGACGCTCGCCACGCTGACGTACTCATCCGGCTGGTGGGCCATCTCCTCCAAGCCCGGCCCCACGATGACGAAGGGGATCCCCTCCGGCGCGAAGACCGAGGCGTCGGTATAGTAAGCCGCGCCCCTGACGACGGGACGCTTTCCGAAAACCTCGCGGCCCGATTCTACGGCGGCTACCACTAAGGGGTGATCCTGCGGGGTCTCCACCGGAGGGCGGTCGTTGAGAACCTCAATGCTAACGTCCGCGCCCGAGGTCAGAGCTCGGAAGTCCTCAAGGAGCATCCCGTGGTCCATCCCGGGCACGGTTCGAAGGTCCACCGTGGCGACGCAGCGGTCCGGCACGACGTTGGTCTTCACCCCTCCCCTGATGGTGCCTATGTTGAGCGTAGGTGGCGTCAAGTGGGGATGCGGGTCGCTGGTGAATTGGTACCCCTGCAGCTTCACCAGCACCTCCATCATGCCGGTGATGGCGTTTACGCCCAGATCCGGGCGGGACCCGTGGGCCGTCTTACCCCTGCTCTCGAGCTCGAGCCATAGAACGCCCTTCTCAGCTACGACCACGTCCATTCCCGTGGGCTCGGCTATTACCGCGGCGGCCACCTTCTCGAGGCCCCCGTCCCGGGCAAAGGAGCGCGCCCCCAGGCTGTCCACCTCCTCGCCCGCCGTGGCGGCGAGGATAATGTCGCCGGCGGGGACGATGCCTTCCTGCCGCAGCAGCCCCATGGCGTAGAGCATCGAGATCAGGCCGCCCTTCATGTCCGAGGCCCCCCGGCCGTATAACCGCCCGTCGACTAGGTCCGCTGAATGCGGCCCAAAGGTCCACTCAGCCTCCCCTGGCGGCACGGTGTCCAAATGCCCGTTGAACAGGAGCGCGGTGTCCCTCCGGCGTCCCCGCAGCCTGATCACGGCGTTCGCCCGCCTATCGCCCAAGGGGACCCTTTCGGCATCCAGCCCGAGCTTCGCGGCGATGTCACAGAGGACTTCGGCGGCCTGCCTCTCGTTCCCCGGAGGGTTCGAAGTGTCCAACCGAACTAATTCCCTCAGCGCTTCGACGATCTCTTCCTCGGCGAAGTGATCCCGCCAGGAACCGAAGGACATGGATATCCCCCCCATATTTCAATCATCAAGGACTTCTAGTCAGGTCGCGAAGTTCCTCCACGCAGGGACAATTCCGCCTGGAAAGCACCTGAGGAGGGGATTCAAGATGAGGAAAACCCTAGGAAGTTCGGGCTCGGGAAGCCCCTGCAGGCATCCCATTCACGGGTGGTCGCGGTAGGAGGCCACCACCTCGGCTATCGTCTCAAGATCTCTGCTCGTCAGGCCAGGATGTACGGGCAGGGAGACCACTTCCTGGGCGGCTCGTTCGGACTCGGGCAGCGACACGCGGCCGTAGCCTAGCTGTCGGTAGAGCGGCTGACGATGAAGGGGCAGGGGGTAGTGGATCCCGTATCCCACACCGCGGGCCGCGAGATGGGCGCAGAACTTATCCCTGTCCCTTACCCGCACGGTGTACTGGTGAAAGACCGGTAGGCGGTCCGCCGGATATGGGGGCACCTCCAGCCACCGCAGGCCTTGGAATCTCTCGCTGAGGTAGGCGGCGTTTCGCCGTCTGGCCCGGTTAAAGCCCGGGAGCTTCCTCAACTGAACCAGGCCGAGGGCGGCGGCGATGTCCGTCATCCGGTAATTGTAGCCGAGCCTTTCGTGCCGGTACTTTTGGTACGCTCCGTGGTTGATGATGGCGCGAGCTCTCCCGGCGATCTGGGCGTCGTCGGTGAGCAGCATTCCCCCCTCACCGGTGGTCATGTTCTTGGTGGCGTAGAAGCTGAAGGTGGAGATATGGCCGAAGGTCCCCACCCTCCTTCCCCGATACGCTGCCCCGTGAGCCTGAGCGCAGTCCTCGATCAACAGTATGCCTCTGTCCCTCACGACCGCTACTATCTCCTCCATGTCGCAGGGCAGCCCGTAGAGGTGTACGACGATGAGGGCCTTGACCTTCGGATCCTGAGCAGCTTCGGCGACCGCGGGGGGCGATAGGTTCAGGGTGCTGGGGTCGATATCCACGAAGACCGGCGTCGCCCCACAGAAGAGCACGGCGTTAGCGGTCGCGGCGAAGGTAAAGGGGGTGGTGATAACCCTGTCGCCGGGCCCTATCCCCGCCGACATCAGGGCCACGTGCAGAGCAGCAGTACCCGAGGAAGTCGCCACGGCGTACTTCGTTCCGATGTAGGCGGCGAAGGCCTCTTCGAAGGCCCGGACCCGCGGCCCGGCGGCGATCTGGCCCGTCCTGAGCGCCGAGGAGACCGCTTCAGCCTCCTCTCGGCCCAGGAGCGGCCGATTCAGGGGTATCATGGGACACCTCCTTCTCAGGTGATCAATCGAGTAGGAGGGGGCGGCTAGCCCCCGTCCTCTCCCACCACCGTACGTACCGTTCGGTATACGGCGGTTCACCAAGCTTGACGCATGCTTTGGTAACGTGCGGTTAAACTCATGAGGCTCTGG
>DFND01000044.1 GCA_002375895.1 Firmicutes bacterium UBA3576 | reverse complement strand
CAACGCCCATGCCGGGCGCACAGAAAAGGGGCCGGTATACCCGGCCCCCCGGCGGTCCAGCGAGGGAACTTCTCAGGGTCTACACGATGAGGCTCTCGAGGTCCCTGGGGTAATAGGTCAACAGCTCCACGCCCTCCTCCGTGACCAGGACGGTGTCCGAGTGGCGGAAACCGCCGAGGCCCTGCACGTACAACCCCGGCTCCACACTGAAGACCATACCCGGCTCCAACACGGTGTCGTCGCCGACGTCGAAGAAGGGCGCCTCGTGCATGCCCAGCCCCAGCGCGTGCCCGGTGTGGTGCCGCCAGTATTCCTGCAGGCCCTCGGCCTTGACGAAATCCATCACCGCGCGGTCCACCTCCGAACACTTCCTCCCGGGGCCAATGGCCTCGAAGGCGATATCCTGCATGCGCACCATGAGCTCGAAGAACCTCCTCTGCTCCGAGCTCGGCTCGCCCACGAACATGGTCCTCTCAAGCTCGCTTCCGTAGCCCCATACAGAGGCGGTCGCGCCCGTGACGAGGGTGTCCCCGGGCATCAAGACGGCGTTAATCGTTACCGCGTGAGGTAAGGCTGAGTTGGGCCCTACCTGACCGCGGAAGCCGGCGAAGGCGCCGCCCCCAAAGCCACCTATTGGCTCGTATTCGGGCCCCAGGGCCCGGGTCATGGTGATGGTGGCCTCCAGCGAGGCCCGCATCGATATCTCCAGCTCGGTCTTGCCCGCCCCCGCATACTCCTGCAGGAGGGCGTGGGCCAGGTTGCCCCAGCGAGCGCTCTCCCGGATAAGCTCTATCTCCTCGGGGGATTTTACCGCCCGCATCCTCTCCACCAAGTCCCCGGCCTTCACGATCTCGGCTCCCTCCAGCACCTCGCTCAGGGCCGGCCCACGGTAGCCGTAAGGTGAGCCGTAGCCGTCGGCGTCGACGCCCAGCCGGCCCCCACCCAACCCCAGCGACCTGATGAAGTCCGCGAGATGGTACATGGGATGCCTCTCACCCGGGTACTCGGGATAGCTCTCTATCCTGCCAACCATCACCCGCGCCTTGGCGTGCTCTAGTTCCAAGCGGGGAAGGAACAGCCCAGGCGTGCCGTCGGCATCGAGGACCAGGGCGGCGGGTCGCTCCGTGGGGATGAAGTAAAAGCCGGTCAGGTAGAAGATAGAGGTGGAACTGAAGAGACATAGGCCATCGAGGCCCCTGTCGGCCATCTCCCTCGAGACCTTCTCCCTCCGCCTCCCGAGCTCACTCTTGCTTATCTTGAGTTTCATGTCATCACCCCCGACACCTGGTTCTCCACTAAGAGCGCCAGGACCTGCAGGACGGCCGAGCATACCTACGGCCTCTACGAGAAAAGTATTTATTGACATGCTGTCCACGAGGCCTTAAAATATAAACCAAAGAAGATATAGTTTTAACTGTGTTTAGAATTGGCAAGAGGCTGCCGCTGATACGGTGCGAGTCCAGAGGCCGAGAGCCCAGAGGCCGTCGGTCTCTTGCCAGGGGCTGAGAGGAGTGGCAAGGCGCCCCTCAGGGGCAGAGCCCGCGAGGCCTGCTCAGAGGTCACTCCGGCAATCCTCCGACCATCCCACCTACACACACCGTACGCCGGCCACGCCGTCGTCACTCTCCTCCACATTCTCACGGAAAGGAGCAGGAATATGACGACATTGCAAAGACTGGGCGTAGCCTGCGCCTACCTGAACGTCGGCATGTTCGTGACGTCCTTCTTGATGCAGACCCTGGCAGGGCTTGTCACCATCGCGGTATTCATCGTAGGCTTCCTCGGGCTGCTGAACTGAAAACACCGACCCTGTAAAACCGGGGCCCTCAACGGGCCCCAGTTTTCGTCTTGTAGCGGGCTGAACCCTTGTTACTTATGGCAGGTAGAACAGCCGTCCTGGCTTTGGATGGGCTGCTGATGGCACTGCGCGCAGATCTCGTGGAAGCTAACCTCCACCTCTCCCTCTCTGGGCCCGTGCACTACCCGGGCGTGACAATCGAGGCAGTCCATGCCGAAGCTCTCTATATGGGGACCGTGGGCGAAGCGAGTATTGGTGGTCTCTCGCAGCTCGAGCACGTCGTCGTGACAGAGGAGACAGTTGTCGACGTTGAACCTCGCCTCGATGGGCTTTTCATAGGCCTGCGTCACGTGCAGGACGACCTCGCGGAGCCCCCCGACCTTCCTCTTGATAAACCCCACGGTTCCCGGGTCAGCATGACACTTGAGGCACTTCACATCGCTGTGGGTGGAGGTGCGCCATGATTCCACGGCCGGCCTTATCTCGTGACAGGAGGCGCAGAAGTCCGGGCGCGAAGTATATTCAAAGGACAGGAGAGTAAACACTAAAAAAGCCACACCCAACGCCGCCAGCCAGAAATAAATCGGTAACCTGTTCCGTCGAGTCAAGGGACCACCCTCCTCCGGTATTACCGCGCGCGGATGGGGGCATCCACCCAAGCCCGGAGGCGGGCGCGCGGCACCTCCCGCCTCACGGCCCAGAGGCACCACAGAATTAAAGGGAGGCTCCACGGCCTCCCCTGTGAGCTATCTGAGGCCTCTGGGGCTCTGCTAACTAACACCATCGCCGCCATGTAAGACGGGCGAGCGACAATGGAACATCTGCCATATATCAAGTTCTCTGCGTAACGATGAAATCCTGCCCAACTATGCCCTGCAGTTGAGCGCCTCTACCTGAGGCTGGACATCGGCCCCTTAGTCGGTCAAGGTCAGCTCACGCGACCTCTCAGTCGCCCTGCGCACCGCCTCCATGATAGCTTGGCGGAATCCACGCTCCTCTAAGCAGGTAATCCCGGCCATCGTCGTGCCGCCCGGTGAGGTCACCATCTCGCGGAGACGCGCTGGCGCCTCGCCAGTGTCCTCTAACATCTTCGCCGCCCCGGCCAAGGTCTGTCTGGCCAACTGACCGGCTACGTCGCGGGAGAGGCCCATTCGTACGCCGGCGTCGACTAGGGCCTCAAGCAGGTAGTAAACATAGGCCGGACCGCTCCCGCTGAGCCCGGTCACCGCGTCGATGGCGTCCTCCTCCACCACGACCACCTCGCCCACGGCCCCGAAGATCTCCAGGGCGAGGTTCCTGGCCTCCGGGGTAACCCAACGCCCGAAGCAGACCGCCGTGGCCGACTCCTTCACCCGACACGAGGTGTTCGGCATCGCCCGCACTACCTGGGTGCCCCTCGGCAAGTTGCCCTCGAGATACGACAGGGTGACCCCAGCGGCTACCGAGACGATGAGGTGGCGAGCCGGGTCCACCAGGCCCTCTAATTCCCTCATAACCACCGGCACGTCGTGAGGTTTGACGGCCAGGACGAGGACACCGGCCTCATCGGTGAGCGCCCGCTTGGTGGTGACGGTGCGGACGCCCCAGGCCTCCTCGAGGGCGGCAAGCCGTTCTCGCTGCCGCCGATTGGTCACCACGACATCCGGGGCCGCGACGATCCCCGCGGTGATGACCCCTCCTATCAGGGCCTCCGCCATAGCACCAGCCCCGATGAATCCCAGCTTCCTCTCCACACCGGTCACCCCCTTCGAAAAACTTAAGCCTTCCGTCAAAGGACGGAAGGCTGCTTCCGCGGTACCACCTTAGTTGGCCCCAAGGGCCCTCTCTACGGGTACGTCTCCCTCCGGGAGATTATACCCTCCCTCTGATAACGGTCGGGATCCCGATCAGGCTCGTCACCTGCAGCTCCGGGGCGGGTTCACGGCTGGCTCCAGCACCAGACCTCGCAGCCCAGGGGTCCGGCTCTCTTGTGCTGGCCGCGGCCGTTACTATTCCCCTTCCTCGCCTTTTGCAGAGGTTATTCTTTTGACGAGATTATAACCACCTAGCTCTAGTATGTCAAGGCCACCTGCGCCCGCGCCTCTGCGCCAAAGCGAGGTAACGCCATCAAGAATGTGAAAAAGGTTCTAGCGTAAGTTTAGTTGTGCTGCACAATATAAGGATGCCACGTACCCAATAACTCGCCGAGAAGGGGGGGTTTAAATGGCTAGAGGTCAACAGAGAAATCGGGCTCTGGTTCGCGGTGCCGAACAGGCCCTAGACCAGTTCAAGTATGAAGTGGCTCAGGAACTGGGCATTCAGATACCGGCCGACGGCTACTGGGGAGATATCCCCTCTCGTCAAAACGGTGCCGTCGGCGGGCACATGGTCCGCAGAATGATCCAGCTTGCCGAACAGCAACTGGCCCAAGGCGCGACCATGCCCAGAGCCGGCGCACAGCCACGACAATCATAGCGGAAACTAGGGTAGTCGGTTGATATAATACCGGGAGGACAGGGGAAATCACGCCTATTACTCCCTATCGCCCGGGCTTGCACCGGGCGGTCGCGAGAAGGCCCTGGTGAGGCGCTAGCGCCTCGTACCGGGGCCTCTAGTTTTGAACCGTCCCCTTTATGTGAATATTGTGGCCAGGCAGGATTTTCTGAATTCTTAATCGAATATCTTTCCTATTCCAGGGGCCTCGGGCAGGCGGGGCCATCCGGGGAGACATTACAAGGGGGTGTTCCAGAGTGTTCGCCACAAGGGCAGTGGGGTTGGCTATCGTTCTCATGGTGGCCCTCACGGTGGGGGCCCTCGCCGGGTGCGGGGCACAGGAGCCGGCGGGATCGGAGACGGACTCCGGCGCCGAGCCGGCCGAGGGCCCGCAGGAGATCCTGATCGGTACGGTCCTGCCCCTTACCGGCAAGGAATCGAGGATCGGCAACTACCAGCTCGACGGCTACGAGCTGGCAATAGAACAATGGAACGAGAAGGGCGGGATTTACGTCAAGGAGTTCGACCGGAGGATCCCCATTCGGCTCATCAGCTACGACGACGAGACGGACCAAGCGAAGACGGTATCCCTTACCGAACGGCTGGTGACGGTCGACAACGTGACCGCCCTACTCGGTGGGTACACTACTACGCTGGTCTTCGCTCAGAGCGTGGTCCCGGAGAAGTACGGTGTGCCCTACGTAAACGGCGGCGGGGCGGCCACCAAGATTTACGACCGCGGCTTCAAGTACGTGTTCGGGACCCTGTCCCCAATCGAGATCTTGGCTAAGACCGAGATGGATTTCCTCAAGGAACAGATAGACGCGGGCAACCTGCCCAAGCCGTCTACCATCGTCCTCCTGTGGGAGAATACCTCGCACGGCAAGGATTTCCAGGCTGGCGTCAGGGCCAAGGTCGAGGAATACCCGGATTACTTTGAAATCCTACTGGACGAGTCCTTTGAGCTTCATGCCAGCGACTTCAGCGCGCTCCTCAACAAGGTGAACTCGCTGGAGGCCGACCTCTTCCTAGTTGACGCGCACCTGCCGGACTACATCCTGATGCATCGTCAGTACACGGAGAAGGGAATGTACCACAAGTTCATCACCTACGGCGCCCGCGGCCCGGATCCGGCCGCCAAGGACGCCCTGGGGGCGGCCACTGACTACGTCGCCGCCGCGGTGTGGTGGACGCCGGACCTGCCCTATCCGCAGGTTCAGCAGTTCAACCAGGACTTCATGGAGTTCACCGAGCGGAAATACGGGGAGGCCAAGCCGCCCCAGTGGTACGCAGCGGTCACCTACGAGGCCGCGAGGGCCCTGTTCACCGCCATCGAACAGGCTGGGACCCTAGATCGCGACGCCATAAGGGACGCCCTGGACAATCTCGTCCTAGAGCCCTCCATCCTGCCGGGACAGAGGCTGACCTTCTCCGATAGCGGGCAGGCCCTGAACCCCTTCGTGGTGGTTCAGAATATGCCCGGGGGTGAGACGGTGATCATCTACCCGGAGGACGCCAAGACGGGCGAGCCCGTAGTGCCTGTACCAGCGAAGTAGGTGGCTGTACGAGGATGCGGCGGCTCGCCGCCGCATCCTCAAAAACTATTCAGGACAAGGGTGAGTTTCGGTGACAGATCTGCTCTCAGTGACGGTCAGCGGTCTACTGCTCGCCGGCCTCTACGCCACCATGTCTTACGGCCTCACTATGATCTACGGGGTGATGAAGATCATCAACCTCTCGCAGGCCGGGACGTTCATGCTCGCGGCCTACGTGGCCTTCACCCTGTTCACGTACTTGGGGCTGGACCCCATGCTGTCGCTGGTGATCATAGTGCCGGCCTTCTTCCTCTTCGGCATGCTGCTCCAGAGGCTGTTCGTGAGCCGGGTTCCACTGGCCAACACCCCTACCCTACCCTCCCTTCTCCTGCTGTTCGGGATCTGGCTCGTGTTACAGAACCTGGCATATATGATCTGGACTGGCGACGACCGGTCTATCCTGACCTCTTACACTTACTCGACCATCAACTTCCTAGGCCTACAGCTCTCCTTCACGCGGGTGATGGTGTTTCTGATCGGGCTCCTGGCGCTCTTCGCCCTACAGGCCTTCCTCACCAGGACCTATACCGGCAAGGCCATCAGGGCCCTCACTCAGAACCGTCCGGCGTGCATGCTGGTAGGCATTGACGTGGACAGGATCGCCATGCTGGCCTTCGGCATCGGCGTGGCCTTCGACGCCCTGGCCGGGACGCTGATGTCCCTGCTCTACGCCTTCACGCCGGCCTTCGGGAACACCTTCATGCTGAAGGCCTTCGTCATAATCGTCCTTGGGGGACTGCAGAACTACTACGGCGTGGCCATCGGGGCCCTGGTGCTGGCCCTAGTGGAGTCCTGGGCGGTGATGTTCATGCCCGCCAGCCTGCAGCCCGCCATAGCTTATACCCTGCTGGTGATCGTCCTGGTGCTCATGCCACGAGGGATCACCGGGTTGCTTGAGGGGAGGAGGACCGTGTGATCGGATTGGCTTCGGCCGAGAACACCCCAAGACCAGTTACCCTGTTGCTCATCTTGGTGATAATAGCTCTAGTGTCCCTTCCCTTCGTGGGGGTGAACCCCTACATCCTCCACCTCGGGTTTCTCACCTTCCTGTACGTGTCCCTGAGCTCGGCGTGGAACATCCTGGGCGGGTTCGCCGGACAGGTCTCCTTCGGGTATTCGGCCTTCTTCGGCCTCGGAGCGTACGCCACTGGGATATTGTGGAACGCCGGGGTTAACCCATATCTCACCCTGCCGGTGGGCGCTCTCCTGGCCCTGGCCTTCTCCCTCTTGGTGGGCTATCCTTGCTTTCGGCTCTCCGGCCCCTACTTCGCCATCGCCACCATCGGGATCGGAGAGGCCATGCGGGTCATCATGCTCAATCTCGGAGACATCACCGGCGGGGCGTCTGGGCTCACCATGCCCACCACCGGCGGGTTCAGCAAGACGCCGAGCTATCTGAGCGCATTGCTCCTGATGATCGCGGTACTTCTGCTGGTAAACTACATCCGCAACTCCCGCATCGGGCTGGCCCTGCTGGCCATCAAGGAGGACCAGGACGCCGCGGAGGCGCTCGGAGTCCCCACTATCCGGTACAAGCTGCTCGCCCATGGCCTGGGCGCCATCATCGTGGGGATAGCGGGAGGATTATATGCCCAGTACATGTTCTACATCGAACCCAACAACGTCTTCGGCTTTAATCTCAGCATAAGCCTGCTGCTCATGCCGGTCATCGGCGGACTGGCCACACTGTGGGGGCCCGTCCTGGGAGCCATCGTGTTCGTCGTGATCCAGGATACCCTGATGGCCTCCTTCCCCCACCTGCACTTGCTTACCTACGGCCTGCTGCTGGTGGTCATAGTCCTGTTCGAGCCGGACGGCTTGATGGGGCTCTTTGGTAGGCTGGCCAGGTTCCTGCGCTCTAGATATGCGGAGGGTCAGGCCAGAGCCCCCTCCGGCGAGCAATCCCTTTGAGGTGGTGAGGGACGTGGCAGTACTAGAGGCGAGAAAGCTCACCAAGTACTTCGGCGGCCTAGCCGCAGTCAAGGACGTGGATTTCCAGGTACACGAGAACGAGATCTTCGGCATCATCGGCCCTAACGGGGCGGGCAAGACCACCCTCTTCAACCTTATAACCGGCGCCCTCACCCCGTCCTCAGGGGAGGTGCTGTATAGGGGAAGAAGGATAAGCGGCCTCCGCCCCAGCAGGACGGTAAAGATGGGGGTGTGTCGAACCCACCAGGTGGTCAAGCCCTTCCATAAGATGACGGTCCTGGAAAACGTTCTGGTGGGGGTGTACTTCGGCCTGAGCGGGCTCCGGAGCCCGGCCAGGGCCCGGGCCAGGGCTATGGAGATCTTGGAGTTCGTGGGCTTGGGCGAGCGGGCCGACGCCCCGGCCTCCTCCCTCACGATAGGCAACCAGAAGCTCCTGGAGATAGCGAGGGCCTGGGCGACGCAGCCGGAGCTTCTCCTCCTGGACGAGGTCTGCGGCGGCCTAACCCCGACCGAAACGGCCCGTACCTTGGAGCTCATGCGCAAGATCCGAGACCGCGGGGTCACTATCCTGTACATTGAGCACAACATGCGGGCCGTGATGGGCGTATGCGACAGGATCATGGTCCTAAATTACGGCCAGAAGATCGCCGAGGGCACCGCCGAGGAGGTCAGCACCGATCCGGCGGTCATAGAGGCTTATCTCGGCAAGACCTTTTCGGCTTAAGGGAGGAGGGGGCCCGTGCTTGAACTGAAGGAACTTGAGGTAGCCTACGGAGAGGTACAGGCCATATGGGGCATCGACCTAGAGGTGCCCGAGGGGAAGATTATCACGCTGGTGGGGTCCAATGGAGCGGGAAAGTCCACCACGCTGAGGACCATCTCGGGGCTTCTCACGCCCATGAGGGGCAGCATAACCTTCCTGGGCGAGGAGATCGGCGGTAAGAAGCCGCACGAAATCGTGGCCCGGGGCATCGCTCACATACCGGAGGCGAGGCAGCTCTGGCCCGACATGACCGTCTATGAGAACCTGGAGCTCGGCGCCTATTCAAACCACGCCCGGGCACACAGGGACAAGACCATCCAATGGGTCTTCGAGCTGTTCCCCCGCTTGGCCGAGAGGCGACATCAGAAGGCGGGCACCCTCTCCGGCGGCGAACAGCAGATGTGCGCCATAGGGCGCGGCCTCATGGCCAGGCCACGTCTGTTGATGCTGGACGAGCCCTCTCTGGGCCTGGCCCCCATGTTGGTGGAGGACGTCTTCCGTATCGTCCGCGAGATCAACTCTGAGGGCGTGACCATCTTGCTGGTAGAGCAGAATATAGTAAACGCCCTGTCCACAGCTGACTGGGCGTACGTTATGGAGACGGGCAAGATCATTATGGAGGGGCCGGGGAGAGAGCTCCTGGACGACCCTCATATCAGGGGAGCGTACCTGGGCGTTTAGGAGGCATGCCTATGTCATCCCTCAGCCCCATCTCCGCCACTCTCCTCTCGAGAGCCCGGATGGCAGCGGGGAGGGCGGGCCTTCCAAAGTCCGCCCTCCCCATACGGAGGTCTGCGGCAGTACGCAGCGGCGCGGTCGTCCTTAGAGCCCTTCAGTCAAGCCCACTCCCCGCAGGCTGAAGGCTACGACATCGTCGGCGGCGGCCAGCAGGTCTCCTACGTCGCCGCCCCGCAGCCAGCTGTGTACGACCTCGTAGGTCGCCCCCACCAGGGCTCGGGAGGTGATGCGGGTATCCTGAGGCGGGATAAGGCCCGCCTGCAGCGCCTCGTCCAGGTCCTCCTTCACCAGAGAGGCCATGGAGCTGTGGATCTCCGCCAACCGGCGGTCGAAGCTGGTGTCGGCCCCCGCCGCCTGGATGAGGGCAATGCGAGCGAGGTCTCGCTGGGCCACGAAGGCCTCCAGGCCGGCCCTGATGGAGGCGGCCAGCTTCTCCCGCGGTCCCTCTCGCCCTCGCCTCGCCTCAGCTACGCTCTGGACCACCGTGGAGTAAAGTCGGTCCAACAGGGCCATAAAACAAGCCGCCTTGCTGGGGAAATACAGGTAGAAGGTGCCCACGGCCACCCCGGCGTAGTCGGTGATATCCCGCACCGTGGTCTGGTGGTATCCCTTGGACGCGAAGACAGTGGTCGCAGCCTCCAGTAATCTATCCCGCTTGTTCTCCTCCATGGCTCTCCTCCCGATCCTCCTCGATTACAGTGAGCCGAACAACAGGCCGGCCAGTATCCCCGCCAGGGGAGGAAAAATCAGGGATAACCCCATTCGGACCGCGGTGAACTTGGGCCCGAGGAGGGGAATCTCAAAGACCAAGATCCCCACCGACCACATGGCCCAGCCGGTGATGAAGGCCACTGCCGTGGCCAGGCTCACCCCGGCTTTATACAACGACGCGAAGATGGGAAAGGCCACGTAGGGCCCGCCGGGGATCAAGGCCCCTCCGAGGCTGCCTATGAGGACGCCTCGAATCCCCGAACCCTCTCCCAGCCAGCCCCTGACGAGAGACGGGGGGAGGCTCACCTCCAACAACCCAACGAAGAGGAAGGCCGCTAGCAGCAAGGGCAGGAGGTCACGAAACAGGTTCAGGGCCGCGGTGACGCCCTTGATGTGCTCCCCTCGACCCCGCAGGTACCCGATGAGCAACAGAAGGGCCGCCAGGGAGGCCATGATGACGGTGGCCGTTGTCATTCCTCTCCTACCTCCCCTCGCAGGACATCCGCGTAGTCCTTTAACAGTAGGGAGGCCATTAAACCCAGTAGAGGGGGAAACAAGAAGGTAACGCCAAAGCGGATGACCGTGAGCTCGGGGCCCAGAAGCGCTACCTCCATGGGAAGACGAGACACTGACCACAGGTTCTTCGCGGTGATGAAGGCGATGATGGTCCCCATGCTCGCCCCCGAGCGAAGGAAGGAGACGGCTATGGGGTAATAAACGTAGGGGCCGCCGGGCACCAGGGCGCCGGCCACAGAGCCCAGGACTAACCCCTTGAGACGCGCCTCCTCGCCCAGAAACCTCTGCACCAGGTCTCTCGGCACCAGGACCTGGATCATCCCGGCGACCAGGAAGGCCCCCACTAGCAGGGGGAAGACCGAGAGGAGCGTCCTCCCAGCTCCGACCAGGCCCTCCAGGACTACGGCTGTACCTGACGAATAGAGGTTCCAGGCCGCGAGGGCCGCAGAACCGATGAGAAAAACCACCACTATCGTATTATTTCGCATAGAATCCTCCCTTTCCCGAACCCAGACTCGCAGAGAACTGCACAGCCCCCTGGTCTTCTTCGGCCCCACGGAGGATATCCCCTCCCGGCATCTGCTGAGCACCCGAGAGCCGAAATCCGGAAACCTGAAGGCCTGGGTTGCGCTCGGCATCTGCCCTCAGAGGTGAAGAAGCAAGTGGGCCCCGAACTCAACGGACTCGGTCAGAACCAGGGCGGCCTCCACGCTCCTCCCCAGGGCCAGGGTCCCGTGACCGCCGAGGAGCACTACATCGGCCTCTTTGACGGCTTCGGCCACCAGGTTGGCCAGCTCCTCGCTTCCGCAGGGGGCCGGGGGGATCAGGGGCAGCTTCGGGAACGAGGCCTCCAGCTCCGGGTGCATGGACGGATCGATGGTCCTCCCAGCCACCGCCAAGGCCGTGGCATGGACCGGATGGGCGTGGATAACAGCTCTGGCGTCAGGGCGAACCCGGTACACGGCGAGATGCATGGCCAGCTCGATGGATGGCCTCCCGCGGCCCATAACCTTGCCCTGCATATCGGTCACGACGATATCCCGGGGCGAAAGCCTCCCCTTGTGCACACCCGAGGGGGTGATGAAAACCCGATCTTCCTGCCTCACGCTCAGGTTTCCCCCTCGAGAGGTGGTCAATCTGAGCTCATAGAGCTCTCTGGCCCAGTTACAGATCTCCTCTCTAGGGTCCACGCGCTCACCTCCCCTTCCCAATTCTCCGCCGGGGGGTGGTCCCCTTGTGACGTTTCGTGGAACCTACGGCGACTACCGGGCCACGTCACAAGGGTGCGGGCCTCAAGCCCCCGATACGGGATTCCGCTCGGTCACTATTGACATGTAGTACTCCAGTAGGGTATGGTGTAAATACAATTCGCAATATTTTGCCTGGGGCCTCCCGTCGCGGTACTCAGCTCCCTATGCTGGCCCCGGCCATCTCCTTCGTGTGCCCGCGGATTACCCCCGCGCACGCCGAGGACGTGGGCGACTGTCTATGGGCCCAGGCCATGCGTCCGGTCATCTAGCGGGGGTAAACTCTCTGTCCTCAACGACATCAGCCTCCTCACTGGTCTTCCCTTGCACGCCAGTTACGGCTAGCGCGGGGAACAGGGCAACGAGCCCTCATCGGCCTCTTTGTGATTAATAGCATCCCATAGCGAGTCCTAGTTCTTGCGGTTGGCCCTCACGGACGCGCCATAGTGGAATGACTATCCTGTCCGGAAGGGAAGGGCATGTACAAACAGAGGAGGGATACCTTGGCTCGAAGGGTGAGGCTATTTCGCGGACAACGGGCACTGAAGGCGAGAGCGAGGGGAGGTGCACGGGCCGGCAGGAGCAGGCCGGGCTACGGGGGGGTTCTCCTTCTGGTCGTCATGCTGGTGCTGGTCACCGTGCTCGCCGGCTGTGGCGTGAATGAACCCAGAGAACCAGGATCCGCATCCCAGGAACCCCAAGACATAAAGGCTTCATCCGAGGAAGATAAGAGCGATGTCTCTGAAGATGGGAAGGACGTGATTCAGCCCCTACCCAGGCAGCGGGTGACCTTTACAGTCCTATTGCCCGCTGAATTGCCGACCGGCGTGCAGCTTCAGCTGGCTCCCCTGACTTTTCTTGAATACGGCCCGGGACAGGAGGAGCCCATCGCGATGGAACGGGTCGGGCCCAGGCGGTGGCAGCTCACCCTGGAGCTGGTCTCCGGCAGCCTGTTCCGGTACCGCTACGGACGCAGCGACCTAGACCCCTGGGAGAAGCGAGAGGACGGCTGGGAGAGGCGGGGCGACGGACGACACGTCGTACAGCGCGTCCTTTACGTAGATCCGCAGTTGACGGAGGTCACGGAGACCATAGCCGGCTGGCCCGGACAAGTAACGGCGGCTCTCGGTAACCTCACCGGCCGCGTCGTGGACAGCCAGACCGGCGCCCCCATAGCGGAGGCCACCGTGTACGCGGGAGGCATGGGAGTAGAGACCCGTTACGACGGAAGCTTTACCCTCTACCGGCTCCCCTTAGGCCAGCACCAGGTCACCGTCGTTGTGCCTGACGGGTCCTATCACTACGCCACCGCCAGTGCGGAGCTGCAGACGGGCGAAGAAGGGAGCCTGGATTTTTCGCTCCAGCCGGCCGCCGAGGTGCC
>DFND01000032.1 GCA_002375895.1 Firmicutes bacterium UBA3576 | reverse complement strand
AACGCCCATGCCGGGCGCACTGACATGGGGCGGCCGGTCTCCCGGCCGCCCCACCTTCATCCTCTCCTTTAGCCGAGCAGCTGGAGGACCGTCTGGGGTACTACGTTGGCCTGGGCCAGCATGGCCGTGCCCGCCTGGAGCATGATCTGGTTCCTGGTGAAGTTCATCATCTCCAGGGCCATATCGATGTCCTTGATGCGGCTTTCGGCCGCCGTCAGGTTCTCCGAGGCCACGGCCAGGTTGTTGATGGTGTGCTCGAGCCTGTTCTGGAAGGAGCCGAGCTTGGCCCTCTCCATGGAGACGGTCTCTATGGCCGCCGCGATCACCGTCGTGGCCTTATCGGCCGAGTACTGGGTCGTCACGTCGATGTTGAGCCCTTTGCTCACCAGCCCGAGCGCCCCGGCGCCCATGTCCGAGATGCCGATGGCGATGTTCTGGCCCTGGCTGGCCCCGATCTGTATGGTCATGGAGTTGTCGACGCGGGAGACGTCGATGGTAGCCGTACCGCCAGCAGTGATGCTATTGTCAAAGCTGATGGCCAGGCCGTCGATGAGGTCCTTAACGGTGCTGTTGGGCTTCACCGCTACGGCGCTCTCATTGCCGTCCCGGGTTGAGTCGTTGTCGGCGTCATAGTAGACCACGTAATCGCCAGCGTCAGCAGCGACCTGGGTTTGGTTCTGCTGGAAGGCGGCGTTGAAGGTGCTCCTCGCGTTCCCGTCGGAGTCGACCGCCGTTATGCTGATGTTGGTGATAGCGTTATCGGCCCCGGCCTGCCCGGTGATCTGGACCTCGCCGGCTGTGATGCTGACATCGGAGGCCCCGAAGGCAGTCTTGATAGCCATCGCCAGGTCGTCGAGAGTGGTACCGGTCTCCACCTTAAGCGTAGCGTGCTTCCACTCGCCCCCGACCTGAGCGACGATGGTGATCTCGTCCCCCACCTCCAGGCCCAGGGAGGTGCCAGATGAAGCGTAGAGAGCAGTCAGATTCTCTGACCCGGTCGCCGGGGTCGTCATCCCGGAGTCGGCGTACAGCACGGTCGACTTGGACACGGTAGCCGTGGCAGCCCCTGCAGGTCCACTTTCCACTATGATGTTGTAGGTCCCCTGGGCCACCGTGCCGTACACCTCAACCCCGCTGATGCCGGCGGAGCTGGTGGTGTCGTTGCTGTAAGAGGCGATGGCCGAGCTGCCCGACACATTGCCGTTCAGGAGCTTCTTGGTGTTGAACTCCGTGTTCTGGGCGATGCGGTCGATCTCGGCGATCAGGGCGTCGATCTCGTCCTGGATCTTCAAGCGGTCCTCGGTGGTCAGCGTGTCGTTCGCCGCCTGCAGGGCGAGGTCGTGCATCCTCTGCAGGATGCTCTGGGTCTCCTGCAGGGCGCCCTCCGCGGTATTCACCAGCGAGATGGCGTCCTGGGCGTTCCGCTGGGCCACCCTGAGGCCGTTGATCTGGGTCCGCATCTTCTGGGAGATGGCCAGACCCGCGGCGTCGTCGGCCGCCCGGTTGATGCGCAGGCCGGACGACAGCCTCTCCAGCGACTTGTTCATGAGCTTGTTGGTCAGCGTCAGGTTCCTCCATGACACTAACGCGTTGATGTTGGTGTTGATACGCACGTCCTTATCCCTCCTTGGATAAAGGATTCTGCCTCCCCGCCAGTGCGCGCCCTGGCGGAAGGGGCGGTGTAGTAATGCGGCAGCCGCTTACACCCCTCGTCCCTGTTATCGTGAGCGGGACGCCAGACTTGAGCCCCAAATATCACCGCAGAGGCCCGTGTACGAGCCACCCGGGCGTTGAGCCGCGATTTAAGCCCCGGCATGGCCCTATCCTCCGCCCTCCTTCGCAAGACGCATGCGGGCCCGAATGAGCCCGGCCAAGCCCTCCAGAACCGGAGAGGCCATAGGGGCCTCTGAGAGCACCTCGAGGGCCCTTGAGGGCCGGCCCAGCTGGAGGAGAAGGGAGGCGAGGGATATGCGGGAGGCCACGTGCTCCGGCACGAGCCTGAGGACGTCCTCGTAGTAGGAGGCCGCGAGCTCCAGCTCCCCTCGTCCCCTCCACAGGTCGGCCATGATCCGCGCCGCCTCCGCGTCGGCCCAGCACCTCTCGGGGATGAGCTCGAGCTGCGCCGCCGCCTCCTCGGTGTACCCGTGGGCGTAGAGCAGCTTTGCTAGGCGGAGGATCACTCCCTCGTGGTCCTCGCTGCGAGCCGAGATCTCCCTCACGGCGCCGGGCACGAGCTCCAC
Organism: Firmicutes bacterium UBA3576; assembly: GCA_002375895.1. Classification (GTDB taxonomy): domain Bacteria; phylum Bacillota; class Sulfobacillia; order UBA3569; family UBA3569; genus UBA3569. The sequence continues at coordinate 33,800 of DFND01000032.1, read as the reverse complement.
GAACCCAAGCTCAAGCGCGGTGTCCACGACCTCCCAGAGGTGGCGGCCGAGGTCTCCTCCCCCGTCCGTCGTCTCGCCGGGATCGAGGCCGGCGCAGAGCAGGGCCGCGCGGGCCCTCGCCGCCGAGCCCCTGCGGGCCATCTCCTCGGCCCCCGCCCGGGCCTGGTCACGGAACCCCATCACTGCGGAGAGAAGGACCAGAGCTAGGCCAACCTCTTCCTCCAGGTCGGCGCCCCTCAGCTCTAGCCAGAGAGAGTGGGCCCGCCGCCGGTCGCCCCTCTGCAGCGCCAGCAGCCCCTTCCGGTACAGGGCGGCGGCCGAGCGGCGATCCTCGAGCAACCTCTCCGCCTGCTCTAGTTCCCCCCGGTCCATGAGGCCGTCCACCACCGCCAGCAGCGTCGCCTCGTCCTCGGGAGGATCGATGGGGCCTTCGCCCAGGGCCGTGAGCGCCCGCACTGCGCCAAGCGCCCGGGGGTCGCGAGCGGCCCGCCGGTAGTGGTCGCGGGCTCGGTCGGGGTCGCCCAGCGAGTCGCCCAGCGACCGGTATAGGTCGCCAAGGCGCGTCAGGGTGACGTAGCCGTCGAGCCCCTCGAGGGTGCTGTACGAGGGGGAGGCGGGCTTGGTCCTGAGGCATTCCTCCAGGGCCCGGATCGCCTCCCCGCAGCGGCCTAGCGAGGCCAGGGCTTCCCCCTTCAGGTACAGGAGGTCGGGGTAACCGGGGAAGCGGTCGAGCCCCTCAGAGGCGTGTCGGATGGCCTCTTCGTGCTCCCCGAGCATCAAATCGCAGGCCACCAGGTCTCTGACGGCCCAGGGGGCGAAGTACTCGTCCCGTCTGGTCTCCCCCCAGACCCCGAGCAGCTCGCGGCGGGCGGCGGCGAAGTCCTCAAGCCGCATGTATTCCACGCCGAGGCTAAAGCGCAAGAGGGGCGTGTCGTCCTCAGAGAGGGCCTGCCTGATGAGGCGGAGGTTGCGCTCTGTTTTCCTGCGGTTTCGGATCACCCCGGGCCGGTAGCCGTGATGCAGGATGGTCACGTCGGCGTGAGCCAGCGCACCGCTTCGCCTTATCCTGTCGGCTATCTGCTCGTGCACCCGCCCCGAGAAGCGGTGTTCTGGCCGGTTCCGGAAGAACCGCAGGACGGTCGCCGTGACGGCCGGCCCTCGCCCATGTCGTTGCGGATTCGCAGGAAAAACCCTTCGACATCGGAGCTCTGGGCCAGCTGCCTCAGTATCTCGCCCCCCTCGCTGAGCTCCTCGTCGGCATCGAGCACCAGGATCCACCTTCCGGTGGCCCGCTCGAGGCCAGCGTTTCGAGCGGCGGCGAAGTCGTCTCCCCAGGGGTGGTCGAACACCCTGGCCCCCCTGCTGGCGGCCACCTCGGCGGTGCGGTCCCGCGACCCGGTGTCCACCACGATGATCTCGTCGCACACCCCGCGGACGGAGTCGAGGCACCGAGCTATGTTCTCCTCCTCGTCTTTGGCTATAACGCAAAGGGATATGTGGACCACTTTCCTCCCCCCCTCGAGGATCATCGCCCTGGGCTTGTGTAATGATGAGGAGGACAGGAGGGGATGAGGGGGCCCTTGAGCTCCTCTGAGGGCCGTGGGCTTCCCGCTGCTGCTTCTTTGGCCTGGTTATTTCGGCCCTACGCACGGTTAACGGGGAGTATAGCAGGGGTTGACGGAGCTGGAAAGAACTGGTAAGATAGTGCCGCGGGGCCCCGTAATATCAGCTGGAGGTAGTAGAGAATGCTAACGTACGTCCTTGAGAAGGGCAGGACATCCCTGTTCTTGGTGATCTTTCTGGTGGCTTTGTTGGTGCCCTTTCAGGAGGGCCTGGCGGCCCCGGCCACGACGCTGCCGGTGGCGGCCACCTCCCCGGCCGACGGCAACCTCAAGGTAAGACCGGACACGCCCCTATGGATCGACGTCGATACCTCGCATCCCCACTGGAGACGCTACCGTAGGCAGCTGGAGCTCGGCTTCTTCGAGGCGCTGCTCAACGGCGTGCCGGTGTCGGCCAAGTACGACCCGGAGAAGGGGAGGATCGAGATCGAAACGGGCCTCCTCGAGCGCTACACCGACTACGTGGTGGAGCTGAGGATCAAGGCAGCGGCCCGTGTGCCAGACGTTGCACGAGAGCGGGGCAAGGTGAACAACACCGTGTACCGCTTCTCCTTCCGGACGGGCTCAGACCTCTACGAGCCGGTTGTCATGGAGGTCGTGCCGCCGGAGGGCCCGGTGCGGGTCGTGGACCAGGCTCGCTATACCATCAACCTCTATGATGACTACGGGCTCTACGCCAGGGGCGCCGAGGTCTCGGTGCAGGCGCTGGAAATGGGGCCGAAGGGAGCAACCGTGCGCTTTGAGCCCTTCGATCCCGGCAAGGGACAGATATCGCTGACCGTCGGCAATACCGAGGCGGAGAAAGTGGTCGTCGAGATCCGGGCCGAACACACCGGGTACGGGTTCACAGCAACCTTCCGCCACGAGCTCGAGTTCGCACCCGGGCCGCCGGCCTCGCTGGAGGTGCTCAGCGAGCAAGGCGCCGACCCCCAGACGGCCCAGGTCCTGGCCCGCGTGCTTGATGTCTACGGAAACCCAGTGCCGGGCGTCACAGTTGCCTTCTCGGCTACCCCGGCTACCGTCTCCGTGGATCCCCAGGAGGCTGTGACCGATGAGAGGGGCGAGGCGAGCACATCCCTGATAAGCTCGGCGCCGGTGTCGGCCTCTGTTACGGCCAGGCTACCAGACTATCCCCTGTCCGAGCGGGAGATATCGGGGATCACCTTGGGCGCCCCCGAGGTGCCCTCCGAGGTGTCTCTCAAGGCGCGGGCCTTCATCGTAGTCTCGAGTCTCCCCGGAGCCTACGAGGGCTCGTCCTACGTCAAGGCCGGCCGCAACGGCGGCGGCGTCGCCTTCCGAACGTATTTCCTCTTCGACCTCAGTGGCCTCACCGGGGCCCAGGTCAAGAGGGCGACGCTTTACCTCACCCACCTTGACTACCACAGAATTTCGGAGCGGCTGGACGGCTCGGAGTACGCCAACTTCGGGGTGTACCAGGTGGAGGAGGCCTGGCAGTCCGATACCCTGTCCTGGCAGGACCAGCCCCGCGCCGAACGCCAGCTGGACGTCGTGCTCATTGGAGGCTATTGGCATCTTAAGCGAACCGGATACAGGCACAGGATCGGCTGGGACGTCACTGCAGCGGTACAGGATTGGCTTTCGGGAAGCAGCCCCAACTACGGCCTGCTCCTGCGCCAGACGGGAAAGGAATGGGATCAGTCGTGCCCGGTCTTCGCGGGGCCCGAGTTCCGTGAGGGGTGGGCGCGCCCCGTGCTGCACATAGAGTTCGAGTAAGAGGGGAAGACTAGTCGGAGCCCCGGGGACCCACCGACGGGCGGGGTCCTCGGGGCTCCCTTAGCTTCTCATCACGCCCCCTCATGCCGCGACGTTACTGAGAGGCCGGCGCCCCTTCCTTCGTCACCGTCACGGTCCTCCTCTTCCCATCCCAGAGGACGTTAGCCCTGAGCTCCTCCGAGACGAAACGAACGGGGACGAAGGCCCTCGAGCCGACGATAACGGGAGGGGCATCGAGGGTCACGGCGCGACCGTCCACCAGGGCGGTGGTCTTATCCACGGTCAGAAGGACCTCCTTGCCCGCGAGCCTGAAGGTGACCCGCCTCGTGGCCCCATCCCAGTCGAGATCGGCCCCGAGGAAGTCCCCGATGACCCTTATTGGGACCATGGTCCTGCCCTGCTGCATGAAGGGCGCCGCATCTAGAGCTATGGGCTCGCCGTCGAGCAGGGCCTCCCTACGGTCGAGAGTGAGGACCAGCGTCCGCGGCCGCTCCGGCGCCGGCGGCGCTTCCGTGGGCGCCGTTGTCCAGAGGCCCCGGGCCGAGGCCACCCAGAGCTCGCCGTCGGCCGCATGCATGTCCTCGGCCCACAGGGGAGCGGCAAAGGCCGTCCAGCTCCGCCCTCCGTCCTCGGAGACCATAATCCCCAGCTCAGAGCTGGCAAAGGCCGCGTAGATCGCCCCGTCCGCGCAGACGACGGAGCGGAAGCCGATGCTGGTGGAGAGTAGCCTGCCCTCCCTCACGGCGGGCTCGAGGAGCAGCTCCCAGCTCACGCCCCGGTCGGACGTCCCCCAGAGGCCTCGGTCAGCAGCCACCAGAACATCGTCGCCGCAGAGCTCGAGCTCCCTGGCGCCCAGGCCCACGGGAAGCCGACCGGTCGACCAGGTCCGGCCGCCGTCGTCTGAGGACAGGAGGAACTCGCCTCCGTCGGGAGACAAAACCAGCGCCAGGACGGACAGCTGCCGGGACCGGTGTACGGCGAGGTCCAGGACGGGCCCACTGCCCAGCAGCTCGTGGTCCGATAGGGCCCAGCCGAGGCCAGCGTTTCTGGAGTAGTAGAGGCCGCGGTCCGTGGCCAGGAAGATGGTCCTAGCGTCGCCGGGCAGGAAGGCCATGTCGTGGTTGAGATGAGCGACCAGGTTCGGGAAAACCATCTCCCAGCTCTCGCCGCCGTCGGCCGATACCCAGGGCGATCCCAGGCGCGGCAGGCCGTAGATCCTGCCGTCGGGGCCCTCTATTACCTTCTCGAAGACGACGTCCTCGATCCCGGCGTTGGCCGGGACGCGCCAGGTAAGGCCGCCATCATCGCTTATCTGGAAGTTCGCCGGGACCCCCTTGGTGCCGGCGTAGATCCGAGGCGGATTCGCGTAAACGTAGGCCATCTCCGGCAGCGGGAGGCCCCGGTTTACGCTCTGCCACGTCCGGCCGCCGTCATCACTCCGTACCAGGCCCCGGCCGGGAAGAGAGGCATAGAGCCATCCGGCTCGCCCAGCGTAGCGGACTGCGAGGGGCAGCCGGTGGTCCTCTCTTGGCCATGTGAGCCAGCTCTCCCCCCCGTCCGGGCTCACGGCCCACATCGAGCCGTCCGAGGAGATGCCCATGAGCCTGTGGCTCGTCGGGGAGGAGGTGGCGAGGTCGTAGATTACGTAGGAGTCCACCTCTCGGACTGTGAGCCCGCCGTCAAGCACCTCGAAGGTGGTATCGGAGAGGCGAAGCCAGAACCGGTCTTGACGATGGGGGTCGAAGAGGAAGACCGGCCCGCCCACGGCCAGGCTGCGGTCGGAGGGGAGGGCCGCCAACTCCTCCCAGGTCTCGCCCCCGTCGGAAGAGCGCATCAGCCTGCGCTCATAGCCCTCCTTCGCCAGAAGGAGGAGGGTCCCCGCATCCCAGGGGGATATGGCCGCGGCCTCAACCTCGAGCCCCTCGCCCGGCTCGACCTCCCGCCAAGTCTCCCCTCCGTCCCCCGAGAGGAGCATGGTGGAGCCCTCGAACCATAGGGCGAGCGCCTGGCCTGAGGGATCTACCGCCATGCCACGGGGAGCAAGGAGGCCGGCCAACGGAAAGGACAATTCGTCCCATTCCAGCCCGCGGCTCTCAGACCGGTACACCCTCTCGGCCCCCAGTACGTACACCGTGCCCGACCGGTTGACCTGCAGCGCGCGGATGAAGCCCTCCCCCGCGGGGGTCACCTCCGCCCAGGAGTCGCCGCCGTCCACAGTACAATAGACCCCCTGCTGTCCTAAGACGTACGCGACATCGCCGTCGAGGGGGTCGGGCTCAAGGTAATCGTAGCTCCCGCCCACCACCGCCTCAACCGGGCCCCAGGAAGCTAGGGTGGGGCCGGGAATCGCCACCAGGGTTAAAGCTAGAACGAACCCCAGGCTTATTAACTTCCTCACGTTATCACCCCTCTAGGTTCCTTCTGGGGGTTCGACGACAGGCTCCGTCCCTCCTCCTTCCTCGCAAACCCGGAAGTTGAGGTGACGACCAATGCTCTGACACCTGGCAACAGAGTCCCCTCCGCCTCCATTGCCGGCCGTCCCCTGTAACCTCTTGAAGTAGCCTACCTTCTACGGTCCTTCGCGACCCGTGGGGCCGAACTTTCCGGCTACAGGGGCCCAAGCAACGGCCTGGAGGGCGACCGGGTTAGGAGACTGGAAAGCGCATACGTGCGGGGTTACGTTACAGGTGGTATACTATAGGGGCGGTTGGAAGCCTCGGTCTCACGTAGGGAAGGAAGCTTATGAACAGGTTCAAGATCCTCAAGGAGATATGTGAAGAACATGGCGTCAGCCTGGTCTATCTCTTCGGCTCACAAGCAGAGGCCGGGCTGAGACTCTTGCAAGGAGAAGGACTGCCCTCCGCTGAACCTATGACGGATATGGATGTGGGGCTGGTGTTTGCCGCGGGGCTCCCAGAGCCCCCGCACAGATATCGCCTCTACGCTGCATTGTACAACTCCTTGGAGGACCTGTTCCGGCCCTACCCCCTAGACCTGGTGTTCTTGCAGGAGAACCATGCTGTGTTTCAAGCGGAAGCCCTGACCGGAAAGTGCATCTACGCCGTCAGTGAGACCTTTCGGGAGGAGTATGAGCTCCGAATCCTCGCCCGAGCAGCTGATTTTCGTCCGGTCTTGGAGAGGTTCCTCGCTGAAAGATTGGAGGAGGTCTAGGCATGGGGATAAACAGGATTCTGATAGAAGAGCGCTTGAGCCTCATCGCCGACCAGCTGCAGGAGTTGATCGAACTGCAGAGGTTGCCCAAGGCAGAGTTCCTCAAGCCCCGCAACACCGCCGCAGCAGAGACCTCCCTTCGTCGTTCCCTTGAGGCGATCTTCGATATTGGCCGACATGTGCTGGCCAAATCCGGTAGGTCTGATCTCGCGCAAGAATACAAGAGCATCGCCAAGGGACTCAAAGATCTGGCGGTAGTTAGCCCGTCCCTCGGGGAAAAGCTCATTGCGATGGCTGGGTACCGCAATCGCCTGGTCCATCTCTACCGTGAAGTCGCCCCCGAGGAAGTGTACGATGTCTTCAGAGGGGTCTTGATGACCTCGAGGAGTTCATAAGACGGGTGCGCTCTTATCTGGGGAAGGAACTGGGGAAATAAGCCTCCTGAGTAGGCCCCGAAGCCTCGTCCTTCCGCGGGGAGACCGCCGGCCCTCCTCAAACGCCCATCCCTCATGGCCCCCAGGGTAGCTGCGTCGAGCACGAAGGGCCCGTCTTTGCGATATAATATCCCCCGGAGGATGACGGGATGAAGGACTACATGGTACGAGCTGTAGCGGCGAAGGGAGCGCTGCGGGCCGTGGCCGCAACCACCACGAGGCTGGTAGAGGAGGCCAGGAGAAGGCACGGCACCTCCGCCACGGCCACGGCTGCCCTGGGACGGGCCCTCACGGCCGCCGTCCTCCTGTCGGCGGGGCTTAAGGACAGGGGCAGGGTAACCGTCCGGGTGGCCGGCGACGGCCCCCTGTCCCCGGTGGTGGCCGAGGCGAGCGTCGAGGGCCACGTCCGCGGCTACTTGAGGAACCCGACCTTCGACCTGTCCCCCAACGCGCAGGGTAAGCTGGACGTCGCCGGCGGGGTGGGTCGCAGGGGGACTATACACGTCGTACGGGACCTCGGACTCAAGGAGCCTTACGTGGGGTCATCGCCCCTGGTCTCCGGCCTGATAGCCGAGGACCTCACCTACTTTCTCCACGAGTCCGACCAGACCAGGTCGGCCTGTGCCCTGGGGGTGCTGGTGGACGTGGACCTCGCGGTCCGCGCCGCAGGAGGGTTTCTGGTGGAGGCCCTGCCTCCTGCAGAGGAGGAGGCGGTGGGCCGCCTGGAGGGAAACCTCGTTAGGATGGCCTCCGTGAGCGCGTTGATCGACGAGGGGAAATCCCCCGAGGACATCCTCACCGCGGCCCTGGAGGGACTAGGCGTGAAGATCCTCGGGAGATCTCCCCTGGAGTTCAGGTGTCGATGCTCACGGGACAAGGCCAGGGCCCTGCTCGCAGCCCTGGGCGAGGAGGAGCTGCGGGATATGCTCGCCGAAGGCCGCAGTGAGATGACCTGTCGCTTCTGTAACGAGAGATACCTCTTCAGCGGGGACGAGCTCGCCGAGATCCTGGAGTCGCTGGAGACCTCATAACCACGTGGTCACCTCGTCCAGCGAGAGCCGCGGCCGACGTCTTGGCCGGGCCGTGGTTCGCCCCAGCACCACGATGGCCACCGGGTCGTGCTCCGCGGGGAGGTCGAGGGCATCGGCGACCTCCGTCAGGCGGAAACCCCCGACCCAGCAGGAGCCGAGGCCGAGCGCGGTGGCGGCCAGAAGCATGTTCTCCACGGCCGCCGCGCAGTCCTGCAAAGCGATGAAATCCCTGCCCATCCTATCGTACTTGTCCGCCGCCCGGCGCAGGTGCCGGCAGACCACTTTGAAAACCGGGGCCTCCATCATCCAGGACTGGGGCCCGGCGGAGAGATCACGGCTACTGTAGGTGGCCGCCGTTACCGCCGCCCTGCGGTCCTCGTCGGTGACAACGTAGAAGTGCCAGGGCTGCATGTTGCCCCCCGAGGGGGCCAGGGTCGCGGCTTCCAGAACCCGCTCTATCTCCTCCCGCGTCACGGTCCCGGGGGCGTAACTCCTCACGCTGTGCCTGTTCCTTATCGTGTCCCAGAACTCCATGCCTTCCCTCCTCTTGAGGTGATCAGCCTCCGGGCCAGCTCCCTTATGTCCTGCGCCGCGGGGCCAATGGGATGATCGAGGAGCAGGGGCCTCCCTGTGACCACCGAGCGATGCACTCCATCGTCCTCTCTCACGAGCCCGAGCACCTGGACCTCAAACCCCAGCAGCTCTGACGCCGTGCGCACCACCTGCCTGACTATCCTGCCCTCCACCTCGGGTTGCGCGGCCCGGTTGAGCACCAGCCACACCCGGGGACGGCGTTCCTGCGCGGCGATGAGCTTCACCAGGGCGTAGGAGTCGATCACCGACGGCGGCTCGATGGTGGTTACCATGATGACCTCGTCGCAGGCCAGGAGGAGGTTGGCGACGCTCTGGGATATGCCCGGTGAGGTGTCCACGACCACGAAGGAAGTCCTCTCCTCCACCGCGGCCAGCGCGGAGAGCAAGTGGGCGAACTTCCAGGGCGACAGGTTGAACAGGGATGGATCGCCCGTACCCCCCGGCACCAGGGACACGCCGCCGGGGACGCATAGGGCGATCTCATCCACCGAGGCCCGCCCCTCCAGCAAATCCGTCAGGTTCCTCTCCGGCTGCACCCCGAAGAGGCCCGCGACGTTGCCAGTCCCCAGGTCGCAGTCAACCAGGGTCACCCTCTCCCCCAGGCTTGCGAGGGCAAGCGCCAGGTTGACGGCGAGCACGGACTTACCCGTACCTCCCTTGCCGCTGGTTACGGCGATCGTCCGGACGGCCCGCTCGAGGGGAGCCAGGCGGACGAGGGGCTGATTGCCGTCCAGGCAGAGCACGAGCCCTGGGGTGGGCTTCAATATCTGCCTCACGACCTCACATCTGACGCCGTCTTCCAGGTTCTCGGTCCCGTCGGGCTCGTACCTGCGGGTGAACAGGAGCAGCGCCGTGCCGGGCCGGGGCCAGATGTGGCGTCGTTCGTTGCCCGGCGTGGTCACCGTGAGCTCCAGGCCGGAGACCGCGATAACCCTACTGGTGAAGCGCTCGCTCTTACCCTCCACCTGTACGTGAACCACCGTATTGACCAGGTAGTCGAACACTCCCGGCATTTCCTTTCCTCCCGTCCCCATTGTACACCATGAGCCGGGAGCTATGAAGCCGCTGAGTCGGCTCGGTTGACCAACCGCCCCGGAAGCCTCAACAAGTAGACCTGTTCGATGGGACCTTCCCCGGCCATTCCGGCCAGGCTGACGGGAGAGGGCTCCTCGTCCAGGTGAACGACCATGGTCGCCTCGCCTCCGGCCAACCGGCGGGCCACCTGCATGCTGGCTATGTTCACCCCTGCCTGTCCCAACCGGGTGCCCACCATTCCCACCACGCCCGGCACGTCGCGGTGGACGGTGACGAGGGTGAACCTGCCCGGGGCTATGTCCAACCGGTAGCCATTCAGGTAGACCAGCCGCGGGTACCCAGAGCCGGCGAGGCTCATGGCCACCCGGATATCCTCATCCCCCATGGCCACCACGTCGGGGTACGGTGATAGGGCCGGCGCGTCGGGAAGCTTGGTGGCCCGCACGGAGATCCCACGTTTGGCGGCCACCCGGGTCGCGTTGATATGGTTGGGCGGCGACGCAAGCACTGTGGCCAGGGCCCCCTTCAGAGCGTAGCCGGTTACCAGGTCGAAACACGGCCCGGCCGGGATGCCGGCGCACCAAATCTCGATTCGGCCGGGATTGACGCGCGGCAACTGGGCGTACAGGCGACCCACTGCCTCGGCCAGGGCGAAGAAGGGCTCCGCCTCCCGCCATTCGTCCGGTTCGACGGGAGGTTGGTTCACGGCGTTGGCGGCGGGCTCCCCTCTCAGTACCGCCAACACCTGCTCCGCCACCACCACGGCGTTCCGCCTCAGGGCCTCCTCCGTGCTGGCCCCCAGGTGCGGGGTGAGCACCGTGCGGGGCGCCCGCAGCAGGGGGTGGTCCGGCGGCGGCGGCTCTGTGGAGAAGACGTCCGCCGCCACACCCGCCAGGTGCCCCGCCCGCAACGACTCGGCTAGGGCGGCCTCATCGACGATGCCGCCGCGGGCCACGTTTATGAGGTAGGAGCCGCCCTTCATCAGGGCCAGCTCGCGGCGGCCGAGCAGGCCTCTCGTCTGAGCGTTGAGCGGACAGTGCACGGTCACGAAGTCCGCCTCCTTGAGGAGACGATCCAGCTCCACGAGCTCGGCGGTCGGGTGGGAGGAGACATAAGGGTCGTGGGCCAGGACCTTTATGCCGAAGCTCGCCGCCAATCGGGCCACCGTGCCGCCGATACGCCCGAGGCCGATGATGCCCAGGATCTTGCCCCGGAGCTCAACGCCGGTGAACGCCTTCCTGTCCCATCCCCCGCGACGGAGGTTGGCGTCAGCAGCGGGGATGTTGCGCGCCAGGGCCAACAGGAGGGCCAGGGTGTGCTCGGCGGCTGAAATGGTATTGGCATCCGGGACGTTCACCACCAGCACGCCCGCCTCCGTGGCGGCCTCCAGGTCGACGTTGTTCACACCCACGCCCGCCCTGCCGATGACCCTAAGACGCCGGGCTAAGACGAGGTCCTCGGCCGTCACCCGGGTGCCGCTCCTGATGATGAGGGCGTCGGCACCGGCCAGGGCCCGCCTGAACTCCTCCCCTTGGAGGCCCGGACGGTAATCCACCTCCGCCTCACGGCGGAGAAGGTCGAGGCCGACCTCGTGCAGTCGGTCGCTCACCAGCACCTTCATCTCCCCATCACCCCCTCCCAGGCCTCCTCAGCGGCCCGCAGGGCTCCCGCAGGGTCCAGCCCGGCCGCGTCGGCCAGGGCACACAGGGCCAGCTCTATCTCCCGGAAGGAGCAGTACCCCATGTGGCCCACCCGTACCAGCTTCCCCGCGAGCCCCTTCTGGCCCCCGGCGAAGGCCAGGCCGTGGTCCTCTAGAGCCCGTTTCCGCACCGCCTGTGGCGTGAGAGGCGGGATAACCTCGACTGCAGTCACCGTGTCCGACGGCCCCTCTACGGCGAAGAGGCGGTAGTGGGGCACGAGCTCAGCGATCCCGGCCCGGAAGGCCGCGCCCAGGCCGCGGTGCCGGAGATAGACTCGTTCCAAGCCCTCGGCGTGGATCATGTCCAGGGCCACCGCCAGGGCGAACCAGAGGTTCACCGCGGGGGTATAAGGGGTTCCGGCCCCCTCGCCGTGGCGGACGTACTGGAGAAAGTCCCAGTACAGGGGGCGGCGGGGGTTGAGCTTTGAGACGCGCAGGGCCCTGCCGCTCAGGGCGACCAGCGCGAGACCCGGTGGACACATCAGGGCCTTCTGTGAGCAGCTCACCACTGCGTCGAGCCCCAGCCGGTCCATGTCTACGGGTATTGCGCCCAGGGAGCTCACGGCGTCCACGCACACCAAAACCCCCTCCTCCCTCAACACCGCGGCTACCGCCTCGAGGTCCATAGTCACCCCTGTAGAGGTCTCGTTGTGGGTGAGGAGCACCCCCCGGTAACGCCCACGCGCCAACCGCTCTGATAGGGCAGCGGGGCTGATGGCACGCCCGAAAGGCACCTCTAGAAGGTCCACCTCGAGCCCGGCGCGGTGGGCGACCTCCGCGAACCTCTCCCCGAAAACCCCCATGACGCAGGCTAACACCCTGTCGCCAGGGACGAAGAGGTTCTCCACCACCGCCTCGAGCCCGCCGGTTCCGGCCGCCGGCAGGATCACCACCTCGCCGGTCGTCCCGAAGAGGGGCCCGAGGGCGGCCCTAACCCGGCGGTACACGGCCCGGAATTCGCCTCCCCTGTGGCCGATGGTAGGCCTTGACAGCGCCTTGAGGACCTGGGCGGGCACTTCCGTGGGGCCCGGCAGCATGAGTCGAGGCCGCCTCCCCTGTTCCAAAGTCTCATCCGCAGTGTCCATACAGCATCACCCTCCCATAAAAATCTAGGAGCTCCCTCCCTGATTGCTCAGGGACGAGAGCTCCTCATACGCTTCCCGCGGTACCACCCTGGTTGACCTCACGGGTCCTCTCTAGGCTGTAACGGAGCCACCGTACGGCTGCCAAGCGGCGCCGTCGCTCCGGGGCGGATTCAAGGCTTTCCCCCACCGGCTCGCAGCTGCCGCCGGCTCTCTGCAGGGGTACGACCCCTACTACTCCCCTTCATCGGGTTAAGGCCAGAAAGGTTTTGGGGTATTATACACCGATGTGGTGCTGAGGGCAAGGGGGAGCCGCGGTGACCTCACCGCACGCGGGAGCAGCGGGGTCACGCCCCCAGGGCGCGGGGAGCTGGGCGAGGGAGCCCCTGCAGGCAGTAGGCGATTGAGGCTAGGGCGATGAGGGCCCCGGCCCCGAAGGTCGCCCAGGGGCCCAGGGCCTCCCAGAGCACCCCTCCGGCCACGGGAACTATGATGCCTGTTATGTGGTTCACGGTGCTGCCCGTGGCGAGGGTCGGCGAGATGTCCTCCGGCGAGGCGATTTTGTCCAAGTAGGTCGTTGTGACCATCTCAAAGCGTAAGAGGTTGTCGAGGCAGAACAAGACGTACAAGACCGGTAGGTAGCTTATAGTCGCATAGCCCACCAGGATGGCGGCCACGGCCGCGTAGCAGCTCACCAGCACCGCCCGCTCGCCGAACCTGTCCACCATGGCGCCGAGGAGCGGCCTGCCGTAGATGGACAGGCCCGTGCCCACCGCGAGGAGCAGGGCGACGGTCCCCACGGGAACGTGGTGGACCTTGACCAGGTTGAACACCGCGAAGGTGAGGAACATGTGCCGCCTCGCGCCGGCGAGGAGCGTGAGGATGTAGTAGGGGGCGTAGGCGGCCTTGAGCACAAGCCTCCTCCGGATCGAGGCCCGCCGGCTGGCGGGCAGGGACAGCATGGCCAGGGCGCCGAGGCACGTTACCACCCCGGCGATGAGGAAGTACGACCGGTAGGTGATGAAGGAAGAGGTCGCCGAGACCAGGACCATCGCCGTGAGCATGGCGGCGGCCCCCACCCCCTCTATCCGGCCGAGCCCCCTCCCCTTCTCGCCCTCTCTGGACAGGCCCAGGACGATGGCCCCCTGCACCGGGTAGAGCAGGTGGAAGCCGGTGCTGAAGATGAGGGTGAAGAACACCAGGTCCCAGAGGGAACCGGCCACGGTGTACAGGGCGAGGCCCAGGGCCATGACGGCCATGGACAGGGCGGCCAGCCGGGACTCGAAGATGTGCACGGTCGCAGCGGCCAGGAACATCGTGAGGAGGCCCGGGACCTCCCTGATGCCCTCGATGAGACCCAGGCTCCCAGCGCCGATACCCAACTCCCCGGCGAGGAAGTTGTTGTACACGCTCCTGTACAGGCCGAAGCCGAACTGCCAGAAGAAGGCCGCGATGGCCACTCGCGTCAGGGGGTGAAGGCTCTTCAAGATATCATCTCTCCTGCGGGCAAAGTAGGCACGCAGGAGCAGTTCTACTTCTTCTTCTTAGATCCCTTCTCCGGCCCATGTGGGGGATACAGCTCGGCGTCGTCCGGGCTGTCCGTGCCCACGAGGCTGATGTCCTCGTCGAGGGCCTCCGGGGCGGGGTCATCGGGGCTGTCGACTTTCACCAGGTTGACGTCGGGCCTCTTGGGCCGCGGGCGCCTCCTGACCATCTCGATCACCTCCCCCTCTATTATCCCCGCCATGCGCGCGCCCAGTCGCACGGTGGGATCCCGCGTCGTCGTTATCAGCCGCCCCCGGCCCGCATAGGTTCATAAACAGTAGGAGGTGAGCGAGGTGAAGGTGTGGTTTAGGCTTGGACTGGGCATGAAGCTCGTCATCGTCAGCGCGCTGGCCCTAGCCCTCCTCCTCGCTGCGGGACGCCTGTCGCATCTCTCGGGGGCAGGACTCGAGGCTGGGGCAGATCTCCTCCGCAGGATGGTGGCGGCGGCCTCGCCGCGCCTTGAGGGCATCGGAGAGGACGAGATCCATATCCTCATCGACGTCAACCGTCGCACCCTCACCGTCTACCGGGGCGACGAGTTCGTGAAGCGCTATCCCGTCGCCGTGGGCAAGCCCGAGACCCCGACCCCGGTCGGGGAGTGGACCATCATCCAGAAGAGCCTGGGCTGGGGAGGGGGTTTCGGGACCCGATGGCTCGGGCTCAACGTCCCCTGGGGCATCTATGGCATCCACGGGACTAACAAGCCCTGGTCCATAAGCACCATGGCCAGCCACGGTTGCATCAGGATGTTCAACCGAGACGTGGAGGAGCTCTATCCCATGGTGAAGGTGGGAACGCGGGTGAGGATAGTCGGCCCGCTGCCGTCCTTCGAGCCCCGCCAGGCCTACCGGCCCAACATGACCGGGAAGGACGTTGTGTTGTTCCAGATGCTCCTTCGGGAGGCCGACTTTTCCCCCGGGTTCGCCGACGGCAGGTACGGTAAGGCGACCGCCGGCGCGGTGAGCGAACTCGAGACCTATTACGGCCTGCGCCCCGACGGCGTGGCCGATCGCGACGTGCAGGTCATCGTCGGATTTAGATAGGGGGTGACGATATGGCTAGGCTAGTGTACCTGTGCCTGCTGGCGGGAGCAGCCGCGCTCCTCTATTTCCTCCTCACCACCTCTCCCTGGGCCCGCCAGGGGGAGCTCCGGTTCGAGCCGGTGGACCTCGACCCCACGCGAACCTACGTCCTGGAGTACTGGGACTACGACTACCCCCTGGCCAGCGAGGCCTACCCGGATTATGACCGATTCGTGAGGGCCATGATCACGGCCTTTAACCAGCGTTACCCCAACGTCCAGGTTAAGTACCGGCTGCTGGATTTCAGCACCGGTTGGGAGGAGCTTCAGGCAGCCCTGGCGAGTGGCAGGCCCCCCGACGTCTACGCCACTTGGTGGGATCACCCGCCGGTCGTGCATCCTCTCGGGGTACCGGTAGACCCCTACCTGGACGAGGAGACCCAGGCCGACTATTTCCCCGTCGCCTGGTCCCTGGCCAGCCACCGCGGCAGCTACTGGGGATGGCCTCGCTGGGTAACGCCGATCTTCTTCTACGGCCATATCGAGGCCCTGCAGGGTCTGGGGGCGGAGGCTGAGGAGGTAATCCCGGAAGGACTTTCCTGGCAGGCCTTACTTGAGCTCGGCCAGGCCGCTGGGGAACCCGTCTTGGCCTGTGCAGCACCCGGGACCCTTTTCCGCCAGTTGATGCTCGCCCAGGGCATCCCGTCGCTCCTCGCCGACGACGGGCGGTCGCTCTGGGGAGGACAGGAGTTCGAGCGGGCGGCCGAGTGGATCGAGCGGCTCTCCCGGGACGGCCTGCTCAAGGGCACGAATCCTGACGGGCGCGACAAAGAGAGCGGCGCCCTGGAGGCCTTCTTGAGGGGAGAGGTAGCGGTGGTAGGGGGCCTCAACCCCGCGGCGGCGCATCTCGTGCTAGCCTGGCTGCAGGGCCCGGAGCAGAGGGAGCCAACGGCGGGCCTGATACCGGGACAGCCCGACCACGAGGGAAGGGGAATAAGCGTACGGCCCAGGCCGGCTCCTCCTAGCGAGCCGAGGGGCACAGACCCTGAGGATGGCCGCCGGGGGAACCCACGGGCCGAAGGTACGGTCTCCTTGATGCCTGTGCCGGCTCCGGCCGACGTCGGCGCCTTGCCCGTGCTCGGCGTGGGGGCGGTGGTCGTCTTCCGGCACGCCGACTATCGGGGCCTTGAGCAGACCCAGGCGGCCATGGAGTTCGCCAGGCACGTGAGCCAGTGGCGGACGGCGGCTCCGGCGACTAGCTTCCTGGGCGTACCCGCCCTGCGGGCCAGCGCCGAGGTCTGGTTCACTCAGGCCCCGCTGACCCCAAGCCAGGCTACCTACCTGTACGAGGTGCTCGTCGAGGCCGCCGACCTCGGCTACGTGAGGTATCCAAGCGCCCAAGTGACCATTGACGAGAGGCCCATTATCCGCGAGGAGGTGGTCCCGCTCCTGGACGACCTCTGGTACGGCGAGGTCACCGCCGGCGAGGCAGTGCGACGAATCCTGGAGCTTGAGGTGCGCTCAGAATAAGGGCAGCTGAGCAGCGTGAGGAGGAAGCTCCCCCTCGGCGGCGAAATGGCAAAACATGGGAATAGTCCCCGTGGGTCGCACTCCCTCCCACGTCCGAGGTGCGGATATGCTGCTTGTCGGTCACTTGTCGTCTACCTTAACGTGGACGTTGGCGCTCCCGCAGGGACAGACGCTCTCCTCAGGCGCCGCGCACGAAGGCGTATAGAGCTGGCCGCAGTCCCCGCATTCCCAGACGTAGTCGTGCCACATTCGCATCACCCTTTTAAGCATGCACATACACGGGCATGTATAAAACTGCAGCCCGGCCTAGGGTTTTGCTGGTTGCGCTTTTAGGAGGGATCTCGTCCGTGCCATCGAGGGGTGTGCCCCTTCTCGTCGTGGTGATGCTCCTGGTCGTGGCCTGCGCCCCGCCGGAGGCTGAGAAGCCCCCGCCTACGGTGACAGGGCCCGCGGGGGCCGACGCCGTGTCCTACTCCCTGTCCGTGCTCATCGTCCACCCCAGCGATGATTCGTTTCTCGAGCCCTACCAGCACTTCTCGCAGGCCCTGCACGTGGGCGTCCGCGTGGACCACCGGCCGGCCCAAGACCTCTCCCCGGAGGACCTCGAGGGGATCGACCTGCTGTACGTGACCGGAGGGACCCTTGGGGAGGAGCTCCTCTCGGCCTATCTCGAGGCCGGTGGAACTGTGTTTTTGGAGCAGGACGCCGCCTACTTGTTTTCAACTGACGTCCAACCGGAGGGGGACACCTTCACGGACATCACTTTCCCTCCCTTGGCGGGTCCCGAGTCCGTGCTGCAGGACCCCTACAGGAGGTTCGTGCGGGCGGCTAAGCGCTACGGCGTCTTCGAGGAGGGGGAGAGGGCCGCCCCGCTGCTGTCGGTGGGGATAAAGGGCATCGTCCCGCTCGCCACCCGCGACGGGCGGGCCTTCCTGGCTCTGCGGAGACAAGGGCCCGGTACGGTCATCTGGGGGGCTGACATCCTCTTCGGCGGCCCCTCTCACCATGGGAGGCTTGACCTCGGCGGCCCCGGTTACTTCAACTGGACGCGGGCCACGGCGGCACGCATGTTCCGGGAGTCCCTGCTCACCTACGTGGCCTGGGGGAAGTACGGGGTGGCGCTGCGCAAGGTCCTGGGCCCCTACGGCAGGCCCACGGTGTCCTGGCAGAACCACTACGAGGAGGCCCGCTCCTTCGGCGCCAACAGCATGATCAGGTTTACAGAGCTCCTGCGAGAGCACCGGCAGGTCCCCTCCTACACCCTCATCCGCATACCCTACATCTGGGGCAGGTGGCAGGGCTCGCTGCGGCTCCACCGAAACATCGGGACTGAGGGCCAACCCCTGTTCCGGGGCATGGGCGAGAACTCGGCTTTCGCCTCCGGTACGCCCTTCCGCTACGACCTGGACCTCGGCCGGCAGCCGGGATACCTGAGCTTCCTGGCCGATTTCACGTCCCCCATCAGGCCAGTCCCCAGAGCCGTCGACCTCGATAGCGACGGGGTCGAAGACCTCCTGGTGGGAACGGCCGACGGTCGGGTCCTCCTCCTGCCGGGGCCCTCCTTCGGGGGCGAGTCCTACCTCACCGTCGGGGGGAGCCCCCTGCGGGCAGGTGAACACGCCGCGCCCGAGGCCCTGGACATCGACCTCGACGGCAGGCTCGACCTGGTGGTGGGCACCGCGGACGGCTCGCTGCACCTCTTCCTCGGCACGGCGAGGATCGGCTCCTTCACCTACGCCGGGCCCCTGGCCGCGAAGGAAGGCCCCGTGAAGGTGGGAGGGATGGCCGTTCCAGCAGTCGCCGACCTCGACGGGGACGGGGTCGAAGACCTCGCCGTGGGGACCCGGCAGGGAAATCTGCTGCTCCTCAAGGGGGCTGTGGGCCCGGACGGGCTCAGCTTCTCGCGCTGGAAGGTGGTCGCCGTCGAGGGCGCCTCGCACGTCGCCCCGACCTTCGTAGACTTCAACTCCGACGGCCGCACCGACCTCATCTACGGGGATGCCAGCGGCAGGGTATACCTGGTATCGGACGTCGGCGGGCACTTGCGGGGCGACGGGCCCCTGAGGGGCCGGGCCATCGAGGGAGACAACCGCAACTTCTTCGGGGATATGGCGCTCGATGTGGGCAGGAACGCCGCGCCGGCCGTGCTGGATGATGACGGGGACGAACTGCTCGATCTCCTCGTGGGGGGGCTGGAGTACGGGGCGGGGTTTCCCCTGAACTCGCGCGCGTCACCGTACCTCGAACAGGTGCGGAGGAACATCCGCCACGTGCTCGAGAACCATCTGGAGATCGGCCCGCACGTCTACGTGCACTCCTACAAGACCGAGGCGGAGGAGAGGCATGAACTGGAGCTGCACCGCCGGGCCTTCGAGCTTCTCGGCCTGCCGTGGGAGGGTACGGGGGCGAACCAGCATACGTGGTACGTGAACCGGGAGGACCCCCTGCAGTCCTTCAAGCTGCAGATGGAATCAGGGCTGGTCTTTAACTTCGGATGGCGGGCTCCCGGAGCGCCCCGGGCCCCGCGGACGGGCAAGAACTACCTTTGGTCCTTCCCCTTCTTAATGATGGAAGGAGAAGCATTGCACGAGTTCCTGCTGTGGAATCCGGCTCCTCACCACGAGACCTACCGCAAGGCCTATGAGGACCTCCTGCACTGGGACCTCCCCATCACCTACTTCGAGCACGTGGAGTGGAGCCTCACGCCGGGGACGGAGGCCTTCGCAAACCTCATGGAGACCGTGGCCTTCCTGGGCTCCCTACGGGACCGGTATGACTACAACTTCACCACCGAAAGCCAGGCCGCGCGGTCCTTCTTCACCGCTCTGCTCAGCAGGGTGGAGGCCAGGGTCACCACGCGGGGAGGGGTCACGGCCATCTCTCTCGACCCCGACCCGTCTGCGGTGCCTGCCTGGGTCGGTGAGTACGCGAGGACGCTGGGCGTGGCCGTGGTGCTGCCGCCGGGCGACCAGCGGCACCTGTCAACCACCTCCTTCTTCCAGTACACCGGGGACGGGACGCTATACGTGGGGGTTCCGGGCCCCACCACGGTGCTGGTGGGCGGGGCCGATGAGGGGCCGCTCTGGCACATAATCCGGGCCAACGTGCCGGTGGAGGTGAGGGCCACAGACCGCGGCACGTGGATGTTGGAGATCGGGGGCCGGGGCATGCAGGAGGTCAAGCTCGCGGCGCCGGCGGGAACTGAATTGTACGTGCTTGACGGGGACAGGCAGGTCCCAGCGTCCTCTCCCGGGACCGGACTGTGGGTCCGGCGAGAGGGGGATTACATCACCGTAACCCATTTCGGGCAGGAATTCTCCCTCGAGCTCCGCCTTCCGGGCCAATGGGTTGACTCACCTCCCCCCGATAACATATGATTGTGCCTGTGTTAAGAGAGATGGGAGGGGAGCTGGCATGGGGAGGTTCCGTCGAGAGTTGGAGGGGCGTAGGCTTATCGTTAACCCGGAGCCGTCGGAGCTGCGGCGCTTGGCGTCGGTCGAGGAGCGCACCACTGTCCATGGTAGCCCTAGCTACGTAAGCCAGGTGCGTAACAGGAGCGCAGGGAATACCTACGTGGTCAGGGAGGGACGGCTGGCCCTGGGAGTCGGGCAACAGCCGATGGAGCCGGACAGGGCCCTGGAGATCATAGACCGGGTGCACGAGTATCTCCGGGCCCGGGAGGTAATCAGGCTCGATCGAACCATGGGGCAGAGCTCCGGCTTCCGCTTTCATTGCCGGCTGTACCTAACGGCTGAGTTCGCCCGCATCGCCTACATGTGGCACAACACCCTCTTTCCCCCCGACGACCCCGAGGGGGAGCCGGATTTCGTGAGCGTGTACGTCCCCGAGTGGCCCGAACGCATCATCTTCGTCCATCCCGACGAGGGCGTGACTTATATCCTCGGCACCGACTACTTCGGCGAGGCCAAGAAGAGCTTCCTGCGCATGGCGATGTACGAGGTGAAGAGGCGGGGAGGGCTCGGCCTCCACGCGGGAAGCAAGGTCCTCAGGGTCCGAAGGAACGGTGTCCTGTGCGAGAGGGGCTTTATCATGTTCGGCCTGAGCGGGACGGGCAAGACGACGCTGACCATCCACGACCACGGCCTCGAGGATCCCGAGGCGGTCATCATCAGGCAGGACGACGTTGTGTTCATGGACTCCACCGGCCGCTGCAACGGCTCGGAGAACGGCTTCTTTATAAAGACCGAGGGCCTGGACGAGTCCCAGGCCGTCCTCTACGAGGCCTCCCGCAGCCCCAACACCATCTTCGAGAACGTGTGGGTCGACGAGGACGGCCGCATAGATTTCTCCGATCACCGTCTGACCACCAACGGGAGGGCCGTGGTCCTGCGGTCCGAGGTCCGCAACACCGACCGCGAGATCGACCTCGACCGCGCCGACGTCGTCATTTTCATAACCCGCCGCCCGGACATCGTCCCCCCGGTGGCCAGGCTGTCACCGGAACAGGCGGCGGCCTTCTTCCTGCTTGGGGAGTCCATAGAGACCTCAGCCGGAGATCCCTCGCGGGCCGGGCAGTCGAAGCGAGAGGTCGGCACCAACCCCTTCATCATCGGGCCGGAGGCGGAGGAGGGCGTGCGGTTCCTGGAGATGCTCCGCCGGAACCCGTCCATGGAATGCTTCCTCCTCAACACCGGAAGCGTGGGCGTGAGTCCGGATGACCCGGCCTCCGGCGAGAAGATCACCATCCCCGTGTCGACGGGGATAATGCGGGAGATATCCAGGGGGACTATCACCTGGACGCGCGACCCCGATTGGGGCTACGAGGTGCCCCTCCGGGTGCCGGGCGTGGACCTCACGGGGCTCGACCCGCGTGAACACTTCTCAAGGGGCGAATACGCTGAGCTTACCGCCGCCCTGCGCGAGGAGAGGCGCAGGTGGTTGGAGAGGTTCCCGGGGGTGCCGCTGGAGATCAAGGAAGCCATAGGCTGCTGACCGGCCGCTACAGGGGCGGTTAGGGCCCGGGCGCGCGACGATATCCCTCCGGTCGGGCGAGGTGCCAGCGCCAGGCCGTCTCGATGATCGTCTCCAGATCGCTCATGACGGGGCGCCAACCCAGCTCCCTGCGGGCCAGCGCGGAGTCGGCCACGAGCACCGGGGGATCGCCCTCCCTGCGCGGCGATAGCCGCACGGGTATCTCGCGCCCCGTGACGCGCCGCGCCGCCTCCACGACCTCCCTGACGCTGTACCCCCTCTGGTTCCCGAGGTTCGCCACCAGGTTGCGCCCGGCCTTTATGTACTCGTAGGCCAGGAGGTGGGCGCGGGCTACGTCGCAGACGTGGATGTAGTCGCGCACGGCCGTGCCATCCGGGGTATCATAGTCCCCCCCGTATACCTCCACCGCCTCCCTCCGGCCCGCGGCGGCGGCCAGGACGATGGGGATGAGATGAGTCTCCGGATCGTGGTCCTCGCCTAGGTCCCCGTCCGGATGGGCGCCCGCCACGTTGAAGTACCTCAGGGAACAGTAGAAGAAGGCGTTCCGGCTGCAGGATGCCAGGAGCCTCTCTACCATGGCCTTCGACTCGCCGTAGGGGTTGATGGGCCGGATGGGGGCGTCCTCACTGATGGGGATCTCGTCCGGAAGGCCGTAGACAGCGGCGGTAGAGGAGAACACGATGTAGCGCACACGCCTTCGCACCACGGCCTCGATGACCGACAGTGAGCCCACCACGTTGTTGTGGAAGTAGGGGACGGGGTCCTGCATGGACTCCGCCACCAAGCTCGAGGCGGCCAGGTGAACCACTCCCTCCACCGAGTAGTCCTCCATGGCACGCACCAGGAGTTCCGTGTCCCGGACGTCGCCCACGACTAGGGGGAAGGCTCCCGTCGCCTCCCGGTGGCCCTTGCTGAGGTCGTCGAAGATGACCGGCAGGTAGCCGGCCCGGCTGAACTCCCGGGCCACGTGACTGCCGATATATCCCGCTCCGCCGGTAATGAGGACCCGCTTCATCCTTCACTCTCCTTGTAACCCCGCGCCGCGGACGGCAGCTGCCTCGCGGGCCGCGGCAGAGTACTCCACCGTCCTACGCAGCCCCTCTTCAAGGCCCACTGTCGGCTCCCAGCCCAGCTCCCGCGCGGCCCGGGCGTGGGACAGTACGCTGTGCCTTATGTCCCCAGGCCTGGGCGGTGCCGTGCGGGGGATGATATCGCTGTTCGCTATGGAGGACATGACCCTCCACAGCTCCCTTACGCTGGTGGCGCGGCCCGTGCTCACGTTGAGAAACCCCACCAGGTCGCTCCTGAGGGCCAGCAGGTTGGCCCGTGCCACGTCTCCCACGTAAATGAAGTCCCTGGTCTGCTCCCCGTCACCGTGTATAACGGGTGCGGCGCCGCGCGCCAAGTGGTCGGCGAAGACCGCCACCACCCCGCCCTCGCCCGCTGCGCTCTGCCTGGGCCCGTAGACGTTGGCGTAACAGAGGCCCAGCGTCGCCAGCCCGAAGAGGTCCCGGTAAAGGGCGGCGTAGGCATCGGCCGTGTACTTGCTCAGGCCGTAGGGGGACAAGGGCCTGCGGGGGTGGTCCTCGTCTATAGGCAGGTACTCCGGGTCACCGTATACCGCCGCCGAGGAGGCGTAGATGAACCGCCTGGCCCCCACCTCGAGGCACAGGTCCATGGCCCGCAGGGTGCCGAGCACGTTCAGTCGCGCGTCCTCGAGGGGGTCCTCCACCGACGCCGGCGCGCTCACCTGGGCGGCCTGGTGGATCACCGCGGCGGGCCTCTCGGCGAGGAAGACCTCCCGGCCCTTCTCGGACAGGATGGAGAGGTTGTAGAAGCGGGCGGCGGGGTTGACGTTCTCCCTCCTGCCCGTGGAGAGGTCGTCGAGCACCACCACCTCGTAGCCCTCTGCGAGGAGCAGGTCGACGATGTGCGAGCCTATGAACCCCGCTCCGCCGGTAACCAGGACCTTCAACCTATCACCGACCTTTCACTATCGCCGGGCGCCGCCGTTTAAGGTGGTCCAGCGCTCCTCAAGGCTGCTGATCCACCTGAGGCCGGGCGCCACCGACGGCCAGAGCACGGTCCTTACGGTCATGGCCAGGATCTTGAAATCGAGCACCGGTGAATACTCAGCTATGTACATCAGGTCGTACCGGATCTTGTCTCTCACGTCGGTGCTGTAGTCGGCCAGCACCTGGGCTAGGCCGGCTATCCCCGGACGCACGGAGTGCCGCAGGGAATAGTAGGGGATCTGCTTTTCGAATACCGTGACGAACTCGGGACGTTCGGGCCTCGGCCCGACGAGGCTCATGTCCCCGCGCAGGACGTTGTAGACCTGGGGGAGCTCGTCCAGCCGGGTGGCCCGCAGCAGCCGCCCGACCGGGGTGATGCGGGCGTCATTCTGGGTGGCCAGGACGGGCCCGGTATCCCTCTCGGCGTCCGGCCGCATGGTACGGAACTTGTACAAGGTGAAGACCCTGCCGCCGAGGCCCACCCGGGCCTGGCGGAAGATGACCGGGCCCGGCGAGGTAACCTTGATGGCCAGGGCTATCAGGAGCATGACCGGAGCCGCCAGGAAAAGCCCCAGGATCGACCCAACGATATCTAACAGCCTCTTCACGACCTGATAGTCCGCGGGCAGGGCGGGGCGCCGCATCTCGAAGACAGGGAAATCGCCGACTCTGGCCATGCCCGCCCGGCGCATCAGCACCTCGTAAAGGGACGGGATCACCTGAAACTGTTTGCCGTGGGTCACCGCCCACAGCTGGATCTCCTGCCTGATGTCCGGGGGCACGTCGGGGCACATCACCACGTCGTCCACCCGGAGGCCGGAGAGCTCGTCAACGCGCCCCTTGAGCTCGCCGGCCAGGGCGAGCTCGACGCTCCCGAAGCTCGCGCGCAGCAGCGAGGCCACCTTCTCAGCCAGGGCCCTAGAACCGCTCACGATGAGGGCCCTGCGCCTGGCCCTGTACCTCTTACTGAAGACGATAAAGGGCACGCGGCACGCGGTCACGGCCAGCAGCGCGAGCGGCGGCCCGATTAGGAAAACGCTACGCGGGATACGCAGGCCGGCCGCGAAGGGCAGCGACAGGCTGACGAAGGTGGACACCAGCACCGCGATAACGATCGAGGTTATCGTGTCTATGAAGGGCCGGTGAAGGGAATGGTTGGTCTCATAGACCGCCAGGGCCGCGGCGTGAACGAAGGCGATGGCCGCGCACAGGCCCAGGTATTCGACCGGCAGGCCCGATGCGGCCCCGGCAAACCTGAGGTGTAGGGCGAGGACATAGGCCGCGAAGACGACGACCGTGTCCAGCGCAGCTATGAACCATCCCATGAACCGCAAGGCTATCCCCTCTCTCCAGACGTAGGCGCTGCCTCCTCCGAGAGGGCGCCGATCTCCCGCTCGATGATCTTGAGCACGCCCGGCCTGAGGTCGGGTCGTGCCAGGGCGAAGGCCAGGGTGGCCTCTAGAAAGCCCAGGGTGTTACCGGCGTCGAAACGCCGTCCCTCAGTCACCGCCGCGTACACCGCCCGCCGACTCGCGAGGGCCGCCAGGCCGTCGGTGAGCTGGATCTCGCCGCCGGCCCCCGGCCTCGTCCCGGCGAGCAGTGGGAAGATATCGGGGGTTATGATGTACCGGCCGATAATGGCCCACCTGGACGGGGCGGCGTCGACCGGGGGCTTCTCCACCAGGCCCCGCACGCGGTAGAGGCCCGGCGAGATCTCCTCGCCGTCGACGATCCCGTAGCGCGAGACCTCCTCCGGCGGGACCTCCTGCACCCCCACCACCGGTCCCCCGAGCTCCCGGTAGGTCTCGATAAGGCCGCCAAGACACGGCCGCTCCGAGAGGAAGACCTCGTCTGGGAGCAGCACGGCGAAGGGCTCGTCTCCCACGAAGTTACGGGCCTGTAGGACCGCGTGGCCGAGCCCCAGGGGCTCGCCCTGGCGTACCGAGAAGAGGGTCACCCCGCCCGGCAGGGTGCGGGTCGACTTCAGCAGCGACGTCTTGCCCTTATCTTGAAGGCGCGCCTCCAGCTCGTAGGCGCGGTCGAAGTGGTCCTCCAGGAGCTCCTTTCCCTGCCGGGTCACCAGCAGAATATCGGTGATGCCCGCCGCGACGGCCTCCTCCACCACGTACTGCAGCAGGGGCCTGTCGACTATGGGAAGCATCTCCTTGGGGACGGCCTTGGTGGCTGGGAGGAACCTCGTGCCGAGCCCCGCCGCCGGGATCACAGCCTTCCTTACCACGGGTCCGACCTCCTCAGGATCCCTTGAGAGACAGGATCAGCTTTATCAACTCCTCCAGCTCCCTCCCGAGGGAGGGGTCCATGTCCAGGGCGCGGTTGAAGGCCTGCTGCGCGCCCGCTGTATCGCCCTTAAGGACGAGGGCCAAGCCCCGCCACATCACGGCCCCGGGGCCGCGCTCGCCCTTCTCCGAGACCTTCTGTAGGTACGTGAGGGCCTCGTCGGGCCTGAGCATCAGCACCTGCGCGCGCCCGAGCCCGTAGGCCAGCCGCTCCGTCATCTCCGGCAACCTCAGTCTATCGGGGATCTCGGCGGGCTCGGCCGCCCGCACCCGGTCCCGCGTCTCGAGGATCTTGGGGATCTGCTCGAGCGCCACCCTCCCCTCCTCGAGCCGGCCGTTCTGTAAGAGGAGCTTGGCCACCAGGAAGTAGGCCTCGACCAGGTCCTCGTATACCCGTATGTGATGCGGCTGGCGTTCCCGGGCCGCCCTGAACTCCGCCAGGGCGTTCTTGATGTCACCGTGTTTTAGGAGAAAGGCCGCGTACTCCGACCTCACCTTGGCCCGGGTGGGCTGTAGGTCCACCGCCCTCTCGAAGTGCTCCCGGGCCACTTGCAGGAGGGACTTGTCCCTGACAGAGAGGGCGTCGGCCACCTTGGCGGCATCGAGACGGTAGGCCACCTGCATGGGGTCCAGGTCGATGGCCCGCTCGAAGGATTCGAGCGCGGCCTCAAGGTCGTTCTCCCGCACCCGCTCCACCGCCTCTTGGGCCTCGTAGCTCGCCAATACGAAGCTCCCGCAGAGGATGAGCACGAACAGGGCCAGCGCCCAGGCCCCTACGCGACCCAGCCCGCCCCCGGCCGCTAACGGAAGCCTGAGCTCGGGAAGGGCTATCACCTCGGGGTTGAGCCGCATCGCCGCCCGGGCCAGGCCCGCCGTGGCGAAGAGCATGAAGCTCACGGCCGCCAGAGACAGGTTGAAGTCTATGCCGCTGTGCAGGGCCAGGCTCAGGAACCCCACGCCGATCCCGGCGAGCACCATCCTGTCGGCGGGAAGCGACCGCACCAGCAGGCGGTAGGTTCCGTACAGGGTGAGGGCGATGAACCCCGCGAAGGCCAGGAAGCCCAGCGTCCCCGCCTCCACCCACACCTGCAGGTAGTGATTGTGAACCTCGGTGGACCAGTAGGCGTAGCTCTGGTAGACCTGGTAGGCCACCTCCCAGCCGTCACCGCCGATGCCCAGGATGGGGTTGTCCTTGACGATCTTGAAGGCGTCGAGGGTCCAGAGGATCCGCGAGGACGCGCTGTAGGCGCTGAGGGAGATATCCTTTATCCGCGCCAGCACCGAGGCCGGGACCACGCCCGCGAGGACGTCGGGACGTAGGGCCACGATGTAAGCGCCGAGGGCCACGCCGAGGAGCGTGACGACGCCCACGGCCGCGGCCACGGCCCGCGAGACCGGGATCAGGCGGAGCCCCAGCCGGTATAGCACGAACTCCAGCAGGGCGGCAGCGCCCAGGCCGGAGAGGAAGTACGCCCAGAAGAGGGGCGACCCGTCGGCGAGGACGCGGTCAGCGGGCACCGCCGCCAACACCACGGGCAGGGCGACGATCCCCAGGTTGAGCACCCCGCGCAGGAAGCCCCTGCGGCCCACGAGGAGCAAGAACACCAGGCTCGTGAAGGGAAGTATGAGCCAGCCGCCGCGCGAATAGGTGAACAGGATGGTGAAGGCGAAGGTGTAGGCCAGCGCGGCGTAGACCGCGGTGGGCACCCGCGCCGGGGAGAGCTGCCCTTCCCCGCCCTGCAAGGCCCCGAGCCACAGCCCAAGGGATAGGAAGAGAGGTATCATCAGGTACCCGGCCAAGGAGTTCGGATACTGGAGCGTCGAGCTGACCCTGTTGTGTAGTAGGGCCGCCGGGTAGTCCACCGTCCCCGCGGCGGCGCCGACCCCCACCAGGGAGACCACGAAGGCCGTGGCCAGGAGGACGTGGGCCAGCACGAGCCACCGCCGTGAGCTGTCGACTAGCTGCCAGGTAAGCCAGTAGATGAGGAAATAGTTGACGTACAGGAAGGCCACCGACAGGGCACCCCTGAAGTACACCGCGGTGGCCAGGGACAGTAGGTATATCCCCGCCAGGGAGAGAACGACCAGGTCCAGGGGGTTCCTTATGAAGCTTAGGTCCCTCCGCGCGAGCTTATACTCCCAGCACAGCGCGAAGAGAAAGGCCGTGATTATGAAGGTGATCATCTGTTCTCGCTCGAAGAACAGGCCGCGGAAATACGGGGGATAGAAAAGCAAAACCAACAGAAGGATGAACAGCACAAGGCCCATCCTTCTCCCCCAGCCGGATGAGGTCACCTGGGCGCCTTTACGTCTACCCTTTCGCAAATTCTCCACCCCATTTACGAACTCTTGGTTCGACAAGGAGCTGACAAGTCCTGCAAAGTCTTCCCGTTTCTGTTAAAGTGGGCCCAACAAGTCTCCCCTGGCGGCCGCTGGAATCCCCATAGCAGAAGGTGCAGGACCGCTGCTCGGCGAGGCCTTCCACGGTTGACGCCCCAAGAGGGTTCGACTCCCGAAGGCCGATCGCCCTCCTGGACCCTGAGGGCGCCCTCGGTATCCCGGGCGTGGGCCCCCTCGCATCCAGCGACGGCAATTGATAAAGGGGGGCAAGGCCCCCCGCACCCATGACCTATGTACCTCTTGTTAGCCGGGTGACCATCTGACGACGAGGGCGAGCACGATCAGGTTTAGCCCCAGCGTCAGCGCTATCGCCAGGCCTCTCTGCAGAAGACGCCTCTCCCGACCATCCAGAAGGTCCTCGGGATAGCAGAGCGCCGGCTTAGCCAGAAAGGTGGTGATGGCACGCCTCAAGAAGGATTTGCGCCTGGACATTGGACCGCCCCCCTCCTCCCGGCCTGTGCGTACAGCTGGCATGTACATTTTCGCCACGGTTCGCTAATATTCCTCCCGAAAACGGCCGAATTTCCCTCATCAGGAGGATTCAAGAGGCGATGGCGAGAAGAATATGGAGCAGTCGGCCGCGAGGAGGAGATGTCTTTGGAAGAGGAAATCGATCTGAGAGAGTATCTTCAGGTCATCAGACGTCGTTTCTGGATCATCGCCCTCATAACTATCGCCGCAGTGCTGCTCAGCGCAGTGTTGAGCTACTTTTACGTAAATCCGGTGTACGAAGCATCGGTGACTTTGATGGTTATAAAGAAAGAGCGACCCATCGACGACTATTCAACCATCCTGCTCAACAGGCAGCTGGTGAAGTCTTACGGGGAGATCGCCAAGAGCAGGACGGTGCTCGAGGCGGTGGTGGGCGAGCTGAACCTAGATCTTTCCGCTGAGGAGCTGCGGGAACGGGTCAAGGTAAGCCCGGTGCCGGACACCGAGATCATTAAGGTGACCGTGGAAGACACCGACCCGACCCAGGCGATGGTGATCGCCAACGCCATAGCTCAGGAGTTCAAGGAGAGGGTCATCGGCATAGTGAAGGCCGATAACGTAGAGGTCATAGACCCAGCCGTTGAACCGACCACCCCGGTTAGGCCGCGACCGAGATTGAATATGGCCATAGCCGCGGTGCTAGGCCTCATGAGCGGGACCTTCCTGGTATTTCTGCTGGAATTCCTCGACAACACCATCAAGGGCCCGGACGACGTGGAGAGGTACCTCGGACTCCCCGTCCTCGGAATTATCCCTGAGATACGCGAATCTGCAGCCGTCCGACCGGTCCGGCCCGGCGAAGAACGGGGGTCATAACCTTGGCGACACGTAGCGATCCCGATTACGGTAAGAAGTTGATTACCCACCTGGGAACCCGCTCCCCGGTGACCGAGAGCTACCGGGTGCTGAGGACCAACCTCCAATTCCTGGTGCTGGACCGACCGTTGAAGTCCATGGTCGTGACCAGCGCTGCACCGGGGGAGGGCAAGACCCTCACCACGGCCAACCTCGCCATAGTCATCGCCCAGGGAGGAGACAGGGTCGTTGTAGTTGATGCTGACCTCAGGCGGCCCGCCCTGCACAGGGCCTTCGGCCTACCCAACCGCCCGGGCCTCACCAACGTGTTGGTAGGGGGCGCGGCCCTGGACTCAGCACTACAGGAGACCAACATCGGCGGGCTGCAGGTCCTGACCAGCGGGCCCATACCTCCTAACCCGGCTGAGCTCTTGGCCTCTCGGGCCATGCGCGACCTGCTAGCTGAGCTCGGGGAGAGGTTCGACATGGTCGTGGTGGATAGCCCCCCTGCGCTACCGGTCACCGATGCTCTAGTGCTGAGCCGTTCGGTCGACGGGGTGCTGATGGTGGTCACAGCCGCCTCTACCCCCTATCAAGTGGTCCAACGGGCCTGCGACGCGCTGAAGAAGGTTCAGGCCCGGCTGTTGGGCGTGGTGCTCACGCAGGTTAGATTCGGCGGCCCCCTCGACTATTACTATTACTACTACAGCAAGCAACCCAGCAGGAGGAAAGGCTCTTGATCGACTTACACGCTCACGTGTTGCCGGGCCTCGACGACGGGCCGGATACCTTGGAGGGCGCGCTGGAGCTGCTCAGACAGGCCTACGAAGACGGTGTACGGGTCATAGTGGCCTCGCCCCACGCGGGCGATGGGAGATACGAGACCCATCCGTCAGAAATACGGGGGGCCTTGGACGCCGTGAAGGCCCGGCTTGAGGAGGACTCGTTGGCGCTAACCGTGCTCCCCGGCATGGAGCTCTACCTGGAGGGCGACGTCCTCAAGAACAGGGAGGACGATGAGCTGCTAACGGTAGGGGGGCTTGGGCGCTACCTCTGCTTCGAGCTACCGACCACCAGCCTCCCTTTCTTCATCGAGGAGATACTGTTCAGGGTCAACCTCAGGGGTTATCTGCCCATGATCGTGCACCCGGAGAGAAACGTGGAGATTCAACGGGATCCCTCGGTCTTCAGGTCGCTGGCCAGGCATGATGCCGTGGCCGTCATCTCAGCAGGCGGCATCATGGGAGCCTACGGGAGGCGGGCCAAGAAGGCGGCAACCGAGCTCCTCCGCATGGGCCTGGTCCGTGGGATCTGCTCTGACGCCCACTCGGCGCGCCACCGTCCGGCCGTGCTGTCCGAGGCGCTGCGTGCCGTTGAGGCCGTAGTGGGATCCACCGAGGCCGCGCGACTGGCGTGGGATTACCCGGCGGAGATACTCAAGCCTCTGGAGTTGTCAAGAGGGCCATGAAGGGGCGGGCGATAGTAAAATACAAGGGGGAAAAACAAGAGCGGGGGATGGTTCCCCCGCTTCCTTTATCCAGCCACCCTTATGGGCCCGGCCCTCATGCTCCCCTGCTCCATGAACCTCCGGTGCATGGCGAAGGCCTCGGCGAGCAGCTGAGGAGTGTGGCCGCCCACCTCTCGCTCCGCCCGGTCCAGATAGGCGCGGAGCTCCGCACGGTAGTCCGGGTGGGCGCAGTTGTCGATGATTACTCGCGCGCGTTCCCGGGGGCTGAGTCCGCGCAGGTCGGCCAGGCCGCACTCGGTCACCACCACGTCGACGTCGTGTTCTGTGTGATCTACGTGCGATACCATGGGCACTATGCAGGAGATGTGGCCGTTCTTCGTTGTGGATGGTGTGACGAAGATGGAGATGTAGGCGTTCCGGGTGAAGTCTCCCGATCCGCCAATGCCGTTGACCATGCGGTGTCCGAGGATGTGCGTAGAGTTTACGTTGCCGAAGATGTCGATCTCTACTGCGGTGTTGATCGCGATGAGGCCCAGGCGGCGGATGATCTCGGGGTGGTTCGTGATCTCCTGCGGCCTGAGCACGACCTGCTTGCGGTACTCATCTATGTTATCGAAAAAGGCCTTTAACCTCTGAGGGGAAAGCGTTACTGAGCAGCCAGAGGCGCAGGCCACCACCCCCGCGTCCAGGAGGTCGAAGACCGCGTCCTGAAGCACCTCCGAGTAGACCTCGACCTGCCGAAAACCAGCCTCCTCAAGCCCGCCCAGGACCGCGTTGGCCACGTTGCCCACGCCGGACTGCAGCGGCAGGAGGTTCTCGGGCAGCCTGCCCTCCCGGACCTCCTGTTGCAGGAAGGCGCAGAGATGTTCGGCGATCCCCACGCTAACGGGGTCAGGCGGGCTGAAGGGCTTCACGCTATCTGGCGAATGCGTCAGGACGATGGCCGCGATCTTGTCCCGGTCGACGGGGATGTAAGGGGTGCCGATACGGTCCAACGGCCTTACCAGAGGTATGGGCCTGCGGCCCGGCCTGGTTTCGGGGATATAGATGTCGTGCAACCCCTCAAGCCCCAGGGGCTGCGCGGAGTTGATCTCCACTATCACCTTCTCGGCGGCCTGGACGAAGGTGGGCGAGTTACCCACCGAGGTGGAGGGCACGATGCCCCCGTCCTCCGTGATGGCTACGGCCTCAACGATGGCCACGTCCAACCGCCCGAGCTGCCCAGAACGCACCAGTTCGGCGGTATGGCTGAGGTGTTGGTCGATGTAGTAGACGTGGGCATCGTTAATAGCACGGCGGAGCGTAGCCTGCGACTGGTAAGGCAGACGCCGGCTCAGCACCTGTGCGTCCACCAGAGCGCCGTCGAGCTCGTCCCCCACGGACGCGCCCGTCCACAGGCTTATCTTCAGGTCGAGGCCCTCCCTCTTCACCCTCCGTGCGAGGGCAAGGGGCACGGCCTTGGGGTATCCCGCGGGGGTGAAGCCACTGGTCCCGACGGTCATCCCGTCTTCGATGAGCTCGGCGGCCTCGGCAGGGCTCATAAGGCGTGTGAGCAGCGCCTTATCCCGTATCCGATGGTCCATGCGGCCCGCCTCCTGCAGCCTTCAGGGCTAGGATTGTGCGACAATTCACAAGTGGGTGGATTTTTGAAGGGCTCATACGTCAAGCCCTGGTCATTGCGCCTTCATTATACTGCCAAGGGCTCTCACGGTCAACGGATTCGGGCGAAGACGAAATTAGAGGAGAAGTGCAAATGGCCACATATGTGAAAGTTGTCACAATATTTATCCCGGGTACCGCTTGCCACGACGTGTTTGGGGTCCGGAAGGATTCAGCCCAACTGGTGTCGAATGTTGACAAGCGTGCTAGACATTAGGGGGGCCTGGTGTTGAAACGATGGTCCAGCGTGCTGCAACATTATGCGATCTTCTTGGGCCTAGCAGGACTGGCAACGTATAGTGTAATAATATTTACGAACAACGCGCCTCTACCCCTCTGGCCGAGGGCCCTTCTGTTCGGCCTGATACTGGCGCTTTGTGACCTGGTCACTCTCAGGCTCCCATGGGGCGCGAGGTTCTCCCTTACCTCGGCCCTTATCCTGGGGACCCTTTGGCTCTTCGGCTCGGCCCTGGCCGTGAACCTCTCTGTAATAACCTCTCTGGTCATAAGTCAGGGAGCCGCGCTGTTTCGAAGGAGGACCGACGTCTACTCCATGAGCTTTAAGGCCGGACGCCGCATGGTTACCGCTGGTGTCGCTGGCCTGGCTTATGAATATCTGGACCTCGCTCCCTGGATGACGACAACGGAGCTCTCCTGGCACAGGATTTCCTTGAGCCTGTTGGTCATGGGACTCTACTTCATCCTCTACTACGCCTCGGCCGCCAAGCTCGCTTCTGGCGTCGAGGGCGTCTCCTTCTTCAGGGCCCTCCTGCGGCAGTTCAGGGAGTCCTGGCACAGCGCTTTGGGTACCGCTTTGTTGAGTGGCCTCGTGGCAGGCTCCTACGTTCTAGCCGGGGTTGCAGGCCTGGTGGCGACGGTGTACACTATCCACATGGTCGTCGCCCTCATGTCCCGGCTCTTCGGACGGTCCGCTCCCAACCTTGAGGTTGTAAAGGCCATGGTATCGCTCGTCGAGGCCCGTGACCCGCACACCCAGGGGCATTCGATGCGGGTTTCGGAGTACGCGGCCGCCCTGGGCGAGAAGCTGGGCCTGTTCCCCGATGAGATAGAGACCCTGCGCTTGGCCGGTCAGCTTCACGACTTGGGAAAGATGGGGGTGCCGGAACAGATCCTCCAGAAGGGTAGCTCCCTTTCGGTGGAGGAGTGGGAGGTCGTAAGACAACATCCCGTTATCGGAGCGGACTTGGTGGGGCGCATACCGA
>DFND01000054.1 GCA_002375895.1 Firmicutes bacterium UBA3576 | reverse complement strand
CTCTACGCCATCGCGCTGGTCTTCATCATCGCGCCCATCGCCCTCATCGTGGCCTGGATCTTCCACCACGGTATGTTGCCGCTTCCCGCCTAGGCTCGTGTTCTCCAGGGGCAGCGGCCGTCACCCCGACGGCCGCTGCTCCCCCTTCGCCCGAAATGAGGACGGGCTGTGAGTTAGATATAGAGGAAGTATGTTAGTGATAGCGAAATACTCACTCTAGGGGTTATTGCGGAGGTGGGCGCAGGTGGCCCTGGTCGACCAGCTGAGGGAGAGAAGAGAGGCGGTCCTGGAGAGATGGCTCGACGTGGCGCTTGGGGACTATCCCGAGGAGACGGCTAGGTTCCTGAGGACGGAGAGGGACCAGTTCGCCAACCCCGTCGGCCACTCCACCAGGCGCGGCCTGGAGGGGCTCCTGGGGTGGCTGCTGCGGGAGACGGGTCGCGACGAGGCCCAGGCCCTGCTCGACGGGATCGTGAGGATCAGGGCCCTGCAGGACCTCTCAGCGGGCCGGGCCCTGGCCTTCATCCTGGAGCTGAAGGAGCTCATCAGGGCGGAGCTGGCGGCGGAGATCGAGGCGGGACGTATCTCTCAGGAAGAGCTATGTACCTTGGAGAAGAGGGTCGATGGCCTGGCGCTCCTGGCCTTCGACATCTACGTCGAGTGTCGGGAGCAGATCCACAGGATCAGGTTAGAGGAGCTTCGGAGGGCCTCTTGGGCTGCATCTCGCCTGGCGAGGGAGCGGGGGCTCTCCAGCGACCAACTCGCGCGTCAAGAAGGTGTATGAGATGGCAGATGAAATCCTATCCACTATCGACTACAAGCCCCCGCGAAGGAGGTGGCTGGACACGCCCGTCGAGTTCAGGCGGGGCACCTGGTGCTACGGCGCCAAGGCCAAGAGCCTGGAGGCCGTGGGCCTGCCCAACCCCAGGGAATGGTCGCCGGACCAGGAGGACTGGAAGCTGCCCCCGAACTGGCGGGAGATCCTTCTGGAGGGGCTGAGAGAGCGGCTGGAGAGGTTCCGTTCTCTGCGGCTGTTCATGGACACATGCGTGAGGTGCGGAGCCTGTGCCGACAAATGCCACTACTACATCGGCTCGGGCGACCCCAAGAACATGCCGGTCCTCAGAGCTGAGCTTCTGAGGGCGGTCTACCGGAAGAACTTCACCCTGGCCGGCAGGATCATGGGCGAGTTCGTCGGGGCCCGGGAGCTCACCCAGGACGTCCTCAAGGAATGGTTCTATTACTTCTTCCAGTGCAGCGAATGCCGGCGTTGTTCGGTCTTCTGTCCCTTCGGCATCGACACGGCGGAGCTCACCATGATCGCCAGGGAACTTCTCAACCTGGTGGGGTGCAACATCGACTGGATAGCGGGGCCGGTGGCCAACTGCTACCGGACGGGCAACCACCTGGGCCTCGAACCCCACGCCTTCAAGGACATGGTCGACTTCTGCGTGGACGAGCTCGAGGAGGTAACGGGGGTCAGGGTCGAGCCCACCTTCAACCGCAAGGGCGCCGAGGTCCTGTTCATCGCTCCCTCGGGCGACGTCTTCGCCGACCCCGGCATGTACACTTTCATGGGTTATCTGCTGGTCTTTCACGAGGTGGGGCTCGATTACACCCTGAGCACCTACGCCTCCGAGGGCGGGAACTTCGGCCTCTTCACCTCCCATGAGATGATGAAGCGGCTGAACGCCAAGATGTACGCGGAGGCTGAGCGGCTGGGGGTGAAGTGGATCCTCGGCGGCGAGTGCGGCCACATGTGGCGGGTCGTCCATCAGTACATGGACACCATGAACGGTCCCGCCGATTTCCTCGAGGAGCCGGTGTCCCCCGTAACGGGCACCAAGTTCGACCACGCCAAGTCCACGAAGATGGTCCACATCGCCGAGTTCACGGCCGACCTCATCAGACACGGCAAGCTGAAGCTGGACCCGGGCCGGAACGACCACCTCCGGGTCACCTTCCACGACTCCTGCAACCCGGCCAGGGCCATGGGGCTCCTCGAGGAGCCGCGGTATATAATCCGCAGCGTCTGCCGGCATTTCCACGAGATGCCGGAGAACACCATCAGGGAACAGACCTTCTGCTGCGGGAGCGGGGCCGGGCTGAACGCCGACGAGAACATGGAGATTAGGCTGCGTGGGGGGTTCCCCAGGGCCAACGCGGTGAGGTACGTGCGGGAGAAATACGGGGTGAACGCGCTAGCCTGCCTTTGCGCCATCGACAGGGCGGTGCTGCCCCCCCTCATGGAGTACTGGGTTCCCGGGGTGGACGTCTACGGCGTCCACGAGCTGGTCGGGAACGCCCTGGTGCTGAAGGGGGAGAAGGAGCGGACCACCGATCTGCGCGGTGAACCCTTAGATAGGACGGATGACGATGAGGATCTATAACGCACCCAGTATAATCGCCGGGCTCCTGGTGCTCATCGGCCTCCTGACCTTCCCCTTCTGGTACAACGCGGGCGACGTCGTGGCCGCGCCGGAGCCGAGCCTCGACACGCCGGTCCTCCAGGGGCTCCAAGACAAGCAGTGCATCGAGCCCACGCCCTACATGAGGAGCAAGCACATGGAGCTCTTGCGGCACTGGCGAGACGAGGTGGTGCGGAAGGGCAAGGCCATCTACGTGGCCAGCGATGGAAGGGAATACGAGATGAGCCTTCAGGGGACGTGCCTTGACTGTCACTCGAACACGGACCAGTTCTGCGGCCGGTGCCACGACTACGCGGGAGTGGAGCCCGGCTGCTGGACATGTCACCTTCAGCCAGAGGAGAATGTGCCATGAAGATGAACAGGAGGGACTTCTTGAGGACGGCGGGGGTGTGGGTGTTGGGAGTCGGCCTCCTGCCCCTGACCGACGTCTTGGCGCAGGGCGCGCGGCCCCAGGTCCTGCCGGGTCGGGAGGCCCTGTCTGCGGCGAGATGGGCCATGGTCTTCGACAGCAGGAGGTGCCGCGAGGGCTGTCAGGACTGCATCCTCGCCTGTCATCGCGTCCATAACGTGCCCGACATCGGTGACGTCGAGGAGGAGGTCAAGTGGATCTGGACCACCTCCTACGAGGGCGCCTTCCCGGGCCGGCAGCACGACTACATCGACGGCCTGCGGTCCAAGCCCTTTGTGGTCCTCTGCAACCACTGCGCGAACCCGTCCTGCGTCAGGGTGTGTCCCACCCGGGCCACCTTCAAGAGGTCAGACGGGATCGTGATGATGGACTATCACCGTTGTATCGGCTGCCGGTACTGTATGGCGGCTTGCCCCTATGGGGCGAGGAGCTTCAACTTCAGAGACCCAAGGCCCTACTTGGACGAGGTCAACCCCGACTATCCGACCCGGGAGAAGGGCGTCGTGGAGAAGTGCAATTTCTGCGCCGAGAGGCTCGCCGCCGGTATCCCTCCGGCCTGTGTAGAGGCGTGCCGCGACGGGGCCCTGGCCTTCGGTGATATCGAGGACCCGGGCTCTGAGGTGAGGAAGCTCCTGAACTCGGGTCACGTCCTCAGGCGGAAGCCCGAGCTCGGGACCGGGCCTCAGGTCTATTATATCGTGTAGGGGATGGATGCTGACCATGCTGGAAAAAGCCTTTACCGGAAGCAGAAGGTATTGGGCGTGGCTCTTGCTCCTGCTGATCCTCACAGGAGCGGGCCTTATCTGCTACCTCTGGCAGCTTGACAGGGGCCTCTCCATCACGGGCCTCAGCCGGGACGTCTCCTGGGGGCTGTACATCGGCCAGTTCACCTTCTTGGTGGGGGTGGCGGCCTCGGCTGTCATGGTGGTCCTGCCCTATTACCTCCACAACATAAAGGAGTTCGGCAGGATCGCCATCTTCGGGGAGTTCCTGGCCGTCGCCGCCGTCGTGATGTGTGTGCTGTTCATCCTCGTGGACCTCGGCAAGCCCTCGCGGCTGCTGAACATAGTATTGTACCCTTCGCCCAACTCGCTGATGTTCTGGGACATGGTCGCCTTGAGCGGATATCTCCTGCTCAACCTGGTGATCGGATGGAACGTGCTGGAATCGGAGCGGAACGCGGTGCCGCCCCCGAGGTGGGTGAGGCCGCTGGTATACATCTCCATCCCCTGGGCCATCAGCATCCACACCGTCACGGCCTTCCTCTACGCGGGCCTTCCGGACAAACATTACTGGTTCACCGCCATTACGGCGGCCCGCTTCCTGGCGTCGGCCTTCGCCTCCGGCCCGGCCCTCCTCATCCTGCTGTGCCTCCTGGTGCGGCGGTTCACGAGGTTTGACCCCGGGCGAGGGGCCCTCCAGAAGCTGGCGACCATCGTCACCTACGCCATGATCGTCAACGTCCTGTTCTTGGGCTTCGAGCTCTTCACCGCCCTCTACAGCCGGGTGCCCGGGCACGTCCACAGCTTCGAGTACCTCTTCCTCGGGCTCGAGGGACACGGCAGGCTTGTGCCCCTCATGTGGACCTTTGTGGCGCTCGCCGTCGTGGCGCTCGTCCTGCTCCTGAACCCCAGGACGCGCGCTGGCGAGACCACCCTGGCGGCGGCCTGTCTGGCGGTGTTCCTCTCGATATGGATTGAGAAGGGGCTCGGCTTCGTGGTGGCGGGGTTCATCCCCAACGCCTTCGGGCACGTAAGCGAGTACTGGCCGACCCTGCCCGAGGCCCTGATCAGCCTCGGCGTATGGTCGATCGGGTTCTTGATCCTTACCGTGTTTTATAAGATCGCGGTCACGGTCAAGGAGGAGGTGGGCCAGTAGCCCTGGCCCACCGCGCCAAACATGGAAACGGGGGATTAACAGATGGGCATCAGAGTCTCCTTGTTTGCGGTCTTAGCCCTGATATTGGTGGCCTACGTGGGAGTGGCGCTGCTGGGCCTAGAGCTCCTCTTCGGGGTCATTATGCCCTACGCGGCCATGGCTGCCTTCCTGGCGGGGCTCGTGTATCACGTGATAAAGTGGGCCCGCTCACCGGTCCCCTTCCGCATACCCACAACCTGCGGACAGCAGAGGGCCCTTCCCTGGATCAAGGCGAGCGAGGTCGACAACCCATCCACTGCCGTCAGCGCGGCGGCCAGGGTGGCGCTGGAGGCCCTGCTCTTTCGCTCGCTCCTGAGGAATACCAAGGCGGAGCTCGCGGACGGCAGCCTCGCCTACCGTTGGGAGAAGTGGCTGTGGCTTGGGGGGCTTCTCTTTCACTGGTCCCTCCTCGTCATCGTCCTGAGGCACCTTCGCTTCTTCACCGAGCCGGTGCCCGGCTTCGTGAACCTGCTCCGGGACCTCGACGGCTTTCTCCACGTGAACCTGCAGGTGCTCTACATCACGGATATCGTCATCTTACTCGCCGTGACTTACCTGTTCCTGAGGAGGGTCGTCATCCCCCAGGTACGGTACATCTCCCTGCCCGGGGACTATTTCCCCCTGTTCCTGATCCTGAGCATCGCCCTCTCCGGGATCCTCATGGCCCATTTCATCCGGGTGGATGTCGTGGCGGTCAAGGAGCTGGCCATGGGGCTGGTCACCTTCAGCCCGACGGTTCCGGAGGGGATCGGCGCCATCTTCTACATTCATCTGTTCTTGGTGAGCGTACTGCTGGCGTACTTTCCCTCCAGCAAGCTCATACACATGGTGGGGATATTCCTCAGCCCGACGCGAAACCTGCCCAACGACAGCCGCCGACGCCGGCACGTCAACCCCTGGAACTATCCCGTCGATGTTCATACTTATGAGGAGTACGAGGATGAGTTCCGGGAGAAGATGAAAAAGGCCGACATACCGGTTGAAAGATACTGACCAGGTCTAGGGTTACGAGGTGCTCAGGAGTAGGTCTGGCGACCCACCCTCTGGCCCACTGCCTGGACAGCGGGGTCAAAGCACATCCTGTAGCCGGTAGGGAGCTTTGATGCCGTTCCTGTGGGTGCATCGCGGCATCTGCCCTCAAGAGGAGATTCCGAGGCTAAAGGGTTCATTCTGCAGACTGGGATGATCGAAGGGGCCTGATGCACGATGAAAGGGCCGTAAACTACTTACGGCCCTTCACTCTCCCACGGTCCTATATTCCAACTAATCCTTGCGGCCCTTCATGCCAGAGAATTGTGAGCCTCACAGCCTCACAGCAAGCCAGTGTGATGTACCCTGGGGGCGATGGCGGGCGAAGTTGAATTCAAGGGACGTACGAGGCCACCCATCTTTCGCCAGGGATAGGCCAATTCGCGGCTTAACCGGAGGGTTGGCAAGGCATGGGAGATCTTGGAGGGTCTTTCAGGCAAAACCATCGCCCAGTTGAGCCTTGTGCGATAGAATGAGGAATGCTCCGATTTCTGAAAAGGTCTTATTGACTCCTTTAGCCCTATAGCCGATGGCGCTCCTCTCCGCCCATCAGGACAGCCCGCACGGGCGAGGCTTCAAGCCCACGCAGTTTCATGGGCAGGGCGAGAAGCCAATACCGCCCCGTCGGCACCTCTGTGAGCAGCAGGTTCTCGAGGATGCATACTCCGCTATGGGAGAGGATGCGGTGGACGACGAGGTCTCGGCTCTCGAAGGCGTCGACCGAGGGCGCGTCGGTGCCAATAAGGGTTATCCCCATCTCGACCACCTTCCGCGCCGCCAGCTCGCTGAGGGGGGCGAAGGGTAGGTCGAACCCGGCCTCGGCCGGGCGCCCGGTCTTGAAGATAACCCGTCCGATGTCCCCCGCCTCCTCGGGGACGTGCTCCGGCTCGATGAGCTCCACCCCAGACACGTCCACCAGCAAGGCGGGGCCCACGAAGGCTTCCAGGGGGAGGCTCTCCGCGCTGGCCCCTGCGGGGTCGAAATGAGAGGGGGCGTCGACGTGCGTGCCGGTATGAGGGCTCATGGTGAAGGCCGATACGTTGCAGCTGTCGCCGTCCTCCATTTGCCAGTGCCAGATCTTCGTGAAGTTCGGCTCACCGGGCCAGGGTATGCTATCCTCGCTCACTTCCCGCGTGATGTCGTACAGGATCCGCATGATAACACCTCTTAAGCTTTGCACCCTTTGGGGAAGGCCGCTGCCGAATTGGCCTCCGAGCGTTAGCTCCCTTGCAAGGTATCATACAATAGATAGGCGGGCGCCGTCTACCTGAGGCCGGGGTCCTGGGGAGGTTTTTCGGCCGAAAAGAAGGACCTGTCGAAGTACTGCTAGAAACATTGTCAGGAACTACTCACCTGGAGGATTGGTGCGTTGCAAGTATTGATCATCGGGGCGGGCAAAGTGGGCTTTCAGCTCGCGGCGACCCTCTCCAGGGAGAGCTATAACGTAACGGTTATTGACAAGAAACATGAGGTCGTGGACCGGGTCTCAGAGCAGCTCGACGTGCTGGCCCTGCACGGGACCGGTGTGAGCGCCGGGCTTCTTAAGAAGGCGAGGGTGTCCACTCAGGACCTGCTGATCGCCGTCACCGATAGTGACGAGGTTAACATGATAGCCTGCATGACGGGCAAGCGGCTGGGAGTGGGCAGGACCGTCGCGCGGATACGAGACCCCGAGTACGCCGAGGAACTGGGCTTCGATAAGGAAGATCTGGGCATAGATTTCATTATCAACCCCGAGCGGGCCGCTGCCGATGAGGTGACGCGTCTTCTGACCGTATCGGTCGCCGGCCACGTGGAGGACCTGGCCTCCGGCCGGGTGCGGATGGTGGAGATGAGCCTGGACGAGGGCGTGGACATCGTCGGTAAAGAGATCGGCGAGCTCGCCCTCCCGGACTCCTTCCTCATCGCCGCCATAGCCCGAGATGGTCGGGTGATCATCCCACGCGGGGACACCAAGCTCTGCGCCGGCGACATCATCTACGTTATCGGGAAGAGCAAGAGCGTCGACGAGTTCTTCAGCGCCATCGGGAAGTACAAGCCCGGGATCCGCAAGGTGATGATCCTGGGCGGAGGCCGCATAGGCTATTACCTCGCCCGCAACCTGGTATCCCGGGGGATCCGGGTGAAGATAATCGAGAAGGACCCCTTCCGGTGCGAGGAGCTGGCCGAGGCCCTCCCAGATGTGCTGGTGCTCAACGGCGACGGGACGGACAT
This sequence comes from Firmicutes bacterium UBA3576, assembly GCA_002375895.1. GTDB lineage: Bacteria > Bacillota > Sulfobacillia > UBA3569 > UBA3569 > UBA3569. Next base: position 1,105 of record DFND01000054.1, on the reverse strand, counting down.
CGATCTCCTGAAGTCCGAGAACGTCACCACGACCGATGCCTTCGTGGCCGTTACGGGCTACGACGAGGAGAACCTCCTGACCGCCCTGCTGGCCAAGCGGCTGGGCGCCAAGAAGGTCATCGCCAAGGTCAGCCGGCCCAGCTACGCCCCCATGGCGGAGACGATAGGGGTGGACGCCGCCATCAGCCCGCGGCTGATCATCACGGGGGACATCCTGCGGTTTATCCGCGGCGGCAAGCTCCTGTCCCTGTTCATCTTCCTAGGGGGCCAGGCCGAGATGCTGGAGTGTATCGCCCAACCGTCATCACCCGGCGTGGGCAGGCCCCTGGCTCAGGTGGACCTGCCGCCCAACACGCTCGTCGCCACCGTGATCAGGGGAAACGAGGTTATTATCCCGCGGGGGAACACCGTGATTCGCCCCTATGACCGGGTCGTGATATTCGCCCCTGTGGCCGAGAGCCCCAAGATAGCGAAGACCTTCGGAATCTGAAGAAGAGGTAGAGCGATGAACCACGCCCTAGTACTGAGGTCCCTCGGATTTCTGCTCCTGTTAGAGGCTGCCGCTATGACCATCCCCTTGGGGGTCTCGCTGGCTTACGGTGAGAGCGAATACCGCGCCCTGGCCCTCGCGGCGCTGCTGACCGGCGCAGCTGGCGCCGCCATGTACCTCGGGGGCAGGACGTCGGTGGAGGGATTCGGGTACCGCGAGGGGCTGGCGGTGGCGGCCCTGGGCTGGGTGCTGGTGGCCGCCTTCGGCGCGCTTCCCTTCTACCTGGGCGGCATGTTCGCAAGCTACGTCGATGCCCTCTTCGAGAGCACCTCGGGCTTTACCACGACCGGGGCGACCGTCCTCGTAGATATTGAGGCCCAATCGCGCGGCCTTCTCTTTTGGCGAAGCTTCGCCCACTGGCTCGGGGGCATGGGCATCCTGGTGCTCACCCTGGCCATAACGCCCATCGCCGCGGGCAGCACCAAGGTATTCCAGGCGGAGAGCCCCGGGCCCGCGCCGACCAAGTTGGTGCCCCGGATAAAGGACACGGCGCGGATCCTCTACGGGGTGTATTTCGTCCTGTCCCTCGCCGAGGTAGTGGCCCTTTCCGCCTTG
>DFND01000068.1 GCA_002375895.1 Firmicutes bacterium UBA3576 | reverse complement strand
ACAGCCGTTTTGGGACTTGACCACTAGGAAGGACTCTAGCGGGGGCCCGCCGCCGTGTCGATCTCCTCGCCTGCACTTTCTCCGCACCAGTCCAACCCTAAGGGCATCCTCTTGTGACCCGGCTCTGAAAGGGGAACGGTGTGCAGGGAGGCATTGAATTGGCCCCGGGCCAAGGTCCCCCAGGGTTGGCTGAAGACCCAAGCCGCCCACGCAGCATCTGAGGAACCCCTTATCCCCAAATGCTCAAGCTCGCGTTGCCGCCCATTAACCGCCACGTACAGGCTATAAACACTCCCCATGTCGAATACATACACAAAGGGGCGCCTCGGCCAAAACCGAAACGCCCATCTTTTATGGTGTCGGGAGGGGGACTTGAACCCCCATGGGCTAGGCCCATACGGCCCTCAACCGTACGCGTCTGCCAGTTCCGCCATCCCGACAAAGATATGGTGCCGAAGGTGGGATTCGAACCCACACGGGCGTACGCCCACGGCGCCCTGAACACCGCGTGTCTGCCAGTTCCACCACTTCGGCACGTCCTTTACGCAACCACTATGATAGCAAATCAGAGGTCAGAAATCAAGCCTGACGTTAGGCGGCCCACCAGCGCAAGAATAGATATAGGAGGAAGACCACTAGGCCAAAGGCCAGGATGAAGGGAATTAGCAGCTGATAGGCCGCTATGATAAAGGCCAGTACGTCGATGAAGTCGAAGCTCGGCCGGTCATCGTCGGCAGAAGAGCCCTTATCCCTGGGATGGTTGAAAAAAACCTGGTTCTGCATGATAACCTCCCGCGCTTGGTCACTGGCATTGTACCACAGACGGGACCGGTTGTTAAGCCTCAAGGCGAGAACCAGGTCGACCTAACCCTCCGGACAGGCCTTCAGGTAATCGAGCAGGTCCTCTAGCTTGGCAATGGCCAGACATACCCGCGTATCGGCAGCACCGTAATAAACGTACAGCTCCCCGCTGTCTTCCCTTAGGACGGCGCCGGTGGGGAAGGTAACTCCGGGAACGTCTCCGACGCGCTCATAGCTCTCGGTCGGCCCGAAGACCCACTCATCGCTCCTGCGAATGACCCGCCAGGGTTCATCGAGGTCGAGCAACGCCAGCCCGACGCGGTACAGGCTGCCCGACGCGGTCACCCGTACGCCGTGGTAGATGACCAGCCACCCCTCCTCGGTCTCGATGGGAGGCGGCCCCAGGCCGACACGGTGGCAGTCCCACCAGCCGGGCCTCACCGGGATCAGAATGCGATGGTCCCCCCAGAACCTGAGGTCGGGAGAGGACGAGATCCAGATGTGGGCCTCGCCCCGAATGATCGGGCGGTGCAGCAGTATATACCTGCCGTTTATCAGGCGCGGGAACAGGGAGGCGTCCTTGTCCTCCGGCGGCAATAGGGTGCCCATACGTCGGAAAGTCCGGAAATCGTCGGTCATGGCCAGGGAGACCATCGGCCCCCCTCGGGAGAAGGACACGTAAGTTACCGCGTACTCCTCGTGGTCTTCCAGCCAGACTACCCTCGGGTCCTCTACGCCCCAGACCTCTTCACCCAACGCCAAGTCGGGCGCAAAGGTCGGCGTGGGGTCGATGTGCCACCCCTTCTTTCCGTCCTTGCTGCGCGCGACCGTCAGGTGTGAGAACCCGCGCAGGTCCTCAACCCGCACCAGCAGCAGGATCTCGCCCTCATGCTCCACGGCAGCCGGGTTGAACACCGCGGCAGTAGGATAGGGCCAGTCCTCTGGCTTCAAAAGGGGATTCTTCTCATACCGGCGGAACAAAGGACCACGATGCGTCATGCCATAGCCTCCTACCCTCTTTCTGCGCTGAGAGACACCTCTCGTGAGTGGAGGTCGATGAGCTCCAAGAGCTCCTCCGTCTTCTGCCGTAGCAGCTCCCTGTCGCCACGGGCCTCCACGTTCAACCGTACCAGCGGCTCGGTGTTCGACTTCCTGAGGTTAAACCGCCAACGGTCAAAGGCCATGCTTAACCCGTCGGTGTGGTCGATCTCCCGCGCCTGCCATGTATATAATTCCTCAATTCGAGCTAATATCGCACTCGAATCGGGAAGTTCCCTGTTCAACTCACCGCTCACGGGGAACCGCTCCATTCTCTCCCGGACGAGCTCCGAGAGGGGCCTGCCCGCCTCGGATACGGTCTCGGCGACCAACAGCCAGGGGATCATGCCACTGTCACAGTAGGCGAAGTCCCTGAAGTAATGGTGGGCCGACATCTCTCCCCCGTAGGCCGCATCCTCGGCCCTCATGCGCTCCTTGATAAAGGCGTGGCCGGTCTTGCACTGTACAGGCCTGCCCCCCATCTGCTCTACGATTTCAATGGTGTTCCAGATGAGACGGGGGTCATGGATTATAGTTGCACCAGGGTTCCTCTTTAATACAGAGGCCGCGAGAAGTCCTACGATATAGTAACCCTCGATGAAGTGCCCCCCTTCGTCGAAGAAGAAACAGCGGTCGAAGTCCCCGTCCCACGCCAGGCCCATATCAGCCCCAGCTTCCCGTACCAGCCTCGAGGTCACCTCGCGGTTTTCGGGCAGCAGCGGATTGGGCACCCCGTTGGGGAAGGTCCCGTCCGGCACCTCGTAGATCTTCACGAGCTCAAAGGGCAGCCGCTCCTCCAGTAAGTCGAGAACCGGCCCCGCACATCCGTTGCCCGGGTTACAGGCGATGCGCAGCGGCCTCAACCTCGTGACGTCGACGTACTGTAACAGGTGCTCCACGTATGCCTCCGAGATATCGAGCTTCGCCGTCCTACCCCTGGCCGGCTGCCTGGCGAATTCGCCTCTTTCCACCAGGGCCTCCAGCTCCCTCAGTCCGCTGTCGCCGCTGACGGGTATGGCCTGCTCACGCACGAACTTCATCCCGTTGTACTCGGAGGGGTTGTGGCTAGCGGTAACCATAATGCCGCCGTCCAGCTTCAGATGAAAGGTGGCGAAGTACACCTGCTCGGTGCCGCACAGCCCTATGTCTATGACATCGCAGCCGCCGTCGTTCAACCCCTGCCCTAAGGCCTCGGCCAGTGAGAGGCTCGAGGGTCGAACGTCCCTCCCCACGACCACCTTGCGGGGGCTGAACATGGTCGCGTAAGCCCTGCCGATGCGATAGGCCAGGTCCTCGTTCAGCTCCTCGGGCACCCTGCCGCGGATATCATAAGCCTTAAAACAACTGATCACCCAGCACCGACCTCCCGACTCATCTCCCGCATGTTCTCGACTATCTTCTTGACGTCCTCCGCCCTCGAGCGGTGAACGATGAGGGTCTTCCCCTTGCATCGTACTACCACCAGGTCCTGCACACCGATGAGGGCCATGATCTCCCGCTCGTCCTCGCAGAAGACGAGGTTGTTCGAGGCGTCCAAGCACTCCAGTTGCCCTCGCACCACATTCCCCGCCTTGCCCCTCTCCAGATACTTGGCCAACGCGGCCCAGCTGCCGATATCGTCCCATTGGAACTGGGCCCGCACCATGAACACCGCGGCCGCCTTCTCCATAACGCCGTAGTCGATGGAGACCTTGGGCAGGGCGTTGAAGACCGAGCGTAATACGGCATCCCATCGACCGGTGCCGTAGTACTCCGCGGCCCGCAGCAGGCCCTGGGCCAGCTGCGGCAGGTGCCTGGCGACCTCCTCGAGGATGCTGTCCGCAGTCCAGACGAAGATCCCGCTGTTCCAGAAGAAGTTGCCCGCCTCGAGATAGGCCTCTGCCGTCTTCTGGTCCGGTTTCTCCCTGAACTGCAGGAGGCGATAATGCTCGATCCCGTCGTCGCTCACCTTCTCACCGCAGGACAGGTAACCGTAGCCTGTAGCCGGGTAGGTAGGCACTATGCCGAAGGTGTACAGCTTCGAGCCCTGTCCGCCTCGAGCGGCCCGAGCCGCGGAGAGAACAGCCCTCTGAAAGACCTCTACGGGCCGGATCAGGTGGTCCGCGGGCAGTACCACCATCACAGGGTTGCCGAAACGGCGCCGGCATATCACCGCCCCGAGGGCGACCGCTGCGGCGGTGTCCCGGGCCACCGGTTCCCCGACGATATTCTCCGGTGGGACCTCTGGAAGCTGGGAGCGGACCGTGGCCACGAAGCGCCGATTGGTCAACACCAGCGTCCGCTCCGGGGGGACCAGCCCCCGGAGTCGGTCGTAGGTCTGCTGCAGCATGGTCCGGTCCCCGAAGAGCTTCAGGAACTGCTTGGGACGCTCTCCATCGCTCAGGGGCCAGAATCTCGTACCGCTTCCTCCGGCCATGATCACGGCGACTAGATCCTCTCTGCCGTAGGGATTCACGCGAAGACCCTCCTCCCGCGAAGTTGGCTACTTGACCCCGGCACGGCCGTAGTCGTCAGCGAACCGCTCTATATCATCCTCCCCGAGGTAATCGCCCCTCTGCACCTCGATAAACACTACTAGCTCGTCGGTGACGTTCTCCATCCTATGTACCGCCCCGCGGGGAATGTCAACGGCCTGACCGGCCTCCAGCGAGATGGTCTCGTCGCCGACGATGACCCGGGCCCTTCCCTCGACCATGTACCAGTGTTCTGACCGCTGACGATGGCGTTGCAGGCTGAGCCTCTTTCCGGGGTAAACCACTATCCGCTTCACCTTGTGGCCGGCCCCGTCCACAAGCACTTCGTAGTATCCCCAGGGACGACGGCCCTCATCTCTCCCTTCCTCTAAAACCCTTCGGTAAACCTCGATGTAATCCTCTACCATTTTCTCGCGCGAAAACCGCTCCTCCACGGTCTCCCTACAGGCCCGCCTGGAGAGATGCCCGATCTCGGACAAGGCCTCGACGGCCCCCTCGACGTCGTCCACCAGGAAGCCCGTGCGACCGTGCTCTACCAGCTCCGGCAGCGCGCCCCTCCGATAGGCGACGACGGGCGTGCCGCAGGCCATGGCCTCGACCACGGCGAGGCCGAAGGGCTCGTCGATCATCACGGGATGTATCAGCGCGCAGGCTCCTCCCAGGAGCCTGTCGCGTTCCGCGGGCCCGACGCTGCCCAGATAGCGACACCTGTCGTCCAGCTGGGGCTCGATCCTCCGCCGGTAGTAGTCGTGGTCGTGAATTATCCCCGCGATGACCAGCGGCATACCCGCCGCCCGCGCGATCTCCACGGCCTCGTGGACCCCCTTGTCGGGGTGGATGCGCCCAAGATACACGAGATAGTCCCCGGAGACCTCCCTGAAGGTGAACTTCTCGAGGTCGATGCCGTTGTAGACGGTGGCGATGTAGGTCAGGCGCGGCGAACGGTCGGCCTCGCTGATGGACACGTAATGAACCCTGCCATCGTATTTCTCGTACACGGGCAGGATCCTCTCCGACGAGAAGCCGTGAATGGTGGTCACGACCGGGGTCTTGACCAGCCCGGCGTAGGTCAGGGGCAGAAAATCGAAGTGATTGTGGATGATGTCGAACTCCTCCGCCCGCTCGAAGACCTCAGAGACGTGCAAGCTCTCCCAGACCTTCGGGTCCAGGGAGCTGTCCTCCTCGTACGGCCTGGGACAGACGGCGTGCAGGGACCCCGCGGTGAGCGAATCCCCCGTAGCGAAGAGGGTCACATCGATACCCCTGGCCAGCAGGCCCTCCGTCAGGGTGGACACCACCTGCTCCCAGGGGCCGTAGTGCCTGGGCGGCGTCCGCCAGGCGATGGGCGATAATATGGCTACGCGCATAGCTAACCTCCTCGTCAATGAAGCTCGTGGGCCCTCTAACCTACCTGCTCCCCGTCCCGACGCAACGTCCGCCCTTCGACCCGCTCCTTGGACGTCACCCGGAGCAGGGAGAGCAGCGCCAACAGGAAACAGATGACGGATTCCGCTCCCTTATGGGCACTGGCTCCCTGGGGGTCGAGCCCGTCGGCCACGGCGCCGGTGGCGAGGTCGTAGAGGGGAACCCCCAGCCGGTTTCGGCCCAGGAACCATTCGAAGGCGCTACGGGCCCATGCGCGGTACTTCTTCTCGCCCGTGATCTCGTAGGCCCTGCAACAGGCCTCAACGAGATATCCGGCGTCGATGGGCTGCTGCCCGAAGGTGGCCTTGCGTCCGTTCTTGGGAAACCATCCCTGATTTCCCACCAGGTCGAAATAATCCCCGTTCCACTGCACCTTGACCAGGAACTCCAGCGTCTTGAGGCCCACCTCGCGGAAATCCGGTTCAGAGGTCACCTCATAGGCCCGCAGCAGGGACTCGCTTATCTTGGCGTTCCCGTAGGTGAGGACGTCCTCAAACCATTCCCAGCCGTCCTCGCGGTTCGCCTCGTACAGGGCCACCAGCTCGCGAGCGAACCTATAGATGGTCCGGCGACAATGGCTCGCGCCGTCAAACCGCCCCAGCACGTCGTAAAGGCCGCAGATGGCGTAGGCCTTGGCCCTCGGCGCCCGCAGCTCCTCCATGAGGCCCTGTGAGCGGTCGACCATGTTCTGAGCCAGGGCCAGCATGCCCGGCATGGGGGCACACCGGACCACGCTGCCCAGCCCCCACAGGACCCTCCCCAAAGTGTCCTCGCTACCCTGTTCGTCGAGGAACCTGCGGTCGTAGCTCATGAAGTTGTGGAAGTGACCGGTGGGAGTCTGGGCGTGGCGCAGGAAGCTCAAGTAAGTGGTAATGCGCTGCAGGAGGTCCTCCCGCTTTTCGACCTGGTACAGGTAGCAGAGCACCACCAGAGCCCGGCCCACATCGTCGGCGCTGTAGCCGTAATGCCGATCGGGGATGCCGTAGGATGCGTGCTGGATGATGCCCACATCGTCCGAAAGGAGATGCAGGTGGTCCAACTTTACCTCGGACAGCTGATACATAGGAGCTCGTTCACCCTCCTCCAAGACCTCTGGGATCTAAGTCGTCGGGTCCCCGTGAAGCCTCCGGCCCGGAAGTCCGGGCGGGGAAGGGGACCCCCTCGGCCAAGGAGAGCCTACCTTTTATTACCTCTTCAACAGGGCTCTTTCCTGCCCTCGAGATATACTTCACATAATGGTCGTGGGAGGGACCCGTTCGCGTGGGAAGCTCTCGTAGTCCCTCTCGGCCACGTCCTTCCTCCGCTCCAGAACCTCTCCAAAGAGCTCCACGTAGCGCCAGGCCACCTCTCCCCAGACCATCCTGCGGCCGAAGGCGTAGGCCCTCTCGCGGATGGCCTGGTACAGCGAGCGGTCCTCGATGAGGCCCAGCAGCGCTTGGGATAACGCCCCCGGGTCGTCAAAGGGCACCAGGATGCCGCGGCCATCGGCCAGGATCTCCTGCGCATACCAATAGGGCGTGGATACTATGGCCTTTCCCATGCCCAGGGCGTAGGACAGCGTCCCGCTCACGACCTGTTCCTCGTACCGATAGGGCGTCACGAAGATGTCGCTGGCCATGATATACCTGTACAGCTCCTGTCGGCTCACGAACCGGTCGTGAAAGACGACGTTATCCTGAAGCCCCAGATCCCTGACCTTCTGCTGCAGGAAGTGTCGGTAGCTCTCCCCCTGGGTCCTGCGGATCTCGGGGTGCGTGGCCCCCAGGACGATGTACAGGACTTCCGGGTGCCCGGCTACCACGGGAGGTAGGGCCTCTAACATCTTCTCGATACCCTTGTTGGGGCCGATGAGGCCGAAGGTGAGGATCACCAGGCGGCCCTCGACGTCGAACTGGCCTTTATACAAGTCGGGGTCGGTGAAGGGGACGTCTGGCACGCCGTGGTAGATCAACGAGATCCTGTCCTCCGGAACGCCGTAGACCTCCTCCAGAATGCCTTTCGCTATCTCGCTCATGATGACGAGACGCTCGGAGTGCTGAATGACGTTCAGCATGGACTGGAAGTACTCGGCTGTGGGCCTCTTGAGCACCGTATGCAGCGTCGTCACCACGGGCTTTTTCAGGTTTCCGATCAGGGCCAGGAGGTACCTGCCGGCCGGCCCGCCGAATATGCCGAACTCGTGCTGCACGGAGACGACGTCGAAATCCGACCTGTTGATGTACTCGGCCGCGCGCCGGTAATCGCCCAGGCGGTTCTGCTGGATCTGAAAACAGACCTCCGGAGGATAGGAGTAACCTTGCGGCACGTTGTTCATGGCCACAACGTGATAGGGGTCCTCCGTCTCGTGCGCTATGGACCGCGTGAGGTCGGAGGTGAAAGTCGCTATCCCGCAGCTTCGGGGCACATAAGTTGACACGTAGACGATGTTCATCTCGCAACAACCTCTCAAAATTATCCTGTTCCTTATGTTTATAACAACTCGCCATATTTATTCTCTGTGATTCTATTGATGAAGAGGCAATACTGGTGGTATTTGGAGTTGGAAAAAGGCGCTCTAGAGAGAAGCTGAAAACCAACTGGTCTTGTTGACGATTAGCGCTGTTCAGAGGGGAATCGAACTTTCCTTCGGCAGGTCATACATCAAAGAGGGGGGCACCTTCCGCGGTGAGCTCGGGGGCCTGTGGCTTCTACAGCCCATCGTCGGCGACTCTGCCCGGCCTTCGCCTCAACTTCTCGCCCAGGCGGCACCAAGCCTCCGCGACTTGTCGCCTGGTCTCCTCCAAGCATCCCGTGTTGTCTATAACCACATCGGCGAACTTGACCTTCTCCTGGAGGGGCATCTGGGCGTTTATCCGGTTCAGCGCCTGTTCGAACTCGTAGTGGTCACGGGCCATTAGCCTATCCACCTGGGTCTCCACATCGACCACCACCACCCAGACCTCATCGACCATGGAGACCATGCCGGTCTCTATGAGCAGGGGAGCGTCGATGACCACGATCCGTTCCTCTTTCGGGTCCTCGGTCCTATCGAAGGACTCACCTATCTCCTCCACTATCTCCTCGATCCGCCGGATTATCCTGGGATGAGTTATCTCATTGAGCCGCCGCAGGGCGGTCGGGTTCCCGAAGACCCTTTCGCCCAGCTTCTTGCGGTCTATGGTCTTCTCCGGGGTTAGGATCTCCTCGCCGAATTCGCGCACCAGCTCCTCCCACGCTGGTGTGCCGGGCTCGATGGCGAGTTTAGCGATGAGGTCGGCGTCAATCACGTGGGCGCCCAACTGGCGGAGCATCTGCGATACCGTGCTCTTCCCACTGGCTATGCCTCCGGTAAGGCCGATTACGTACATGACACCGCCCCGCTCCCAAGCGCTGGCCAAGACCCAATGACCAGCACACAGTCTTTAGTCCATTGTAACTACTGGGAGGAGAGCAGTCAAAGGGTAAAGAAAAGGAGGTGCCGGCAGCACCCCCTAGCCAACGGGCCTTAATCCAGTTCTACGAACCTACCCTTCAAACTCTCCAAGGTTGACTGCCTCAGCTTCTTCTCAGAGCTCACACTCAGCAACCACCGGCCGTTGTCGAGGCGCTTGACGCCTATCTCTCCGGTTATGCCGTGCCGCTTCCAAAGCTTGTCCACTGCCTCTGTGAGCTGCTTTTCGTCCTCGAACTCAAGGTTAAAACATAACAACTCGAGCATCCCTCCCGTACAAAGAAAAGAAGCCCCTCGGCTTCCTAGATTATACCACAGATACCCTGTATCGAACAAGGGTTCGCGTTGATGTTATATAACCTCGGCCTCGAGGCTGAGCTCGTTTACCAGGCGTACCAGCCGGTCGAGGTCGAAGGGCTTGGCCAGAAAGGCCTGAACCTGTTCATACAGGGGGTGCTCGTCGCAGAGGCTCGGGCTGCCGCTGATCACCACTATCGGCACATCACGGGTCGCCTGCCTGCTCCGAAGATGGCCCACAAGCTCGTCCCCCTTCATATTGGGCATGTGTAGGTCCAGGATGACGATGTCGGGGGGACAATGTTCTAAGTGTTCCAGGCAGTCCTGGCCGTCCTTGGCCGTGAGTACAACATATCCCTCCTCCTCAAGGACTGTGCTGAGCAGCTCCCGCATGCTCGGCTCATCGTCGATGACTAGGGCTACCGGTCGACAAGTGGGCGAAGTGCTTTTCACTTACGATCCCTCTTCCTTGTGAAGTAATTTGACATGAAAAAAAAAGACCAACGAACTAGTTCTTTATAACCCACTTTATTCCTCTCCAGGGGAAGAAGAATCGTCAGACTTTATCTAACACTTTTCGACACGTCGCCGTCTCAGACCTGACACCGGGGGCAGTAGGTGCTGGTCCTCCCTCCCACCTTGGCCCGCGCCAGCTCACCGCCGCATCTCCGGCAGGCCTCACCGTAGCGCCCGTAGACGGCGAGCTCCTCCCGGAACCCCCCGGCGCGGCCTCTGCCGTCCACGTAGTCTGAGAAGGTCGTGCCCCTCTTCTCTATGGCCTCCCTGAGCACCGCCCTCACGGCCTCGAAGAGGGCCTCCACCTCGGTGACCTGCAGGTCACAGGCCCTCCTATCCGGCCGTATCCGGGCCCTGAAGAGGGCCTCATCGGCGTAGATGTTCCCGATGCCGGCGACGAAGGACTGGTCGAGGAGCAGGGCCTTTATCCTGACCCGCCTGCTGTGGCATCCCTCGCGGAGATAATCGAGGCTGAAGGAGGGAGACAGGGGCTCCGGGCCGAGGTTCAACAGGCCCTCGGGCACGGCCCTTCCCGGACGCGGTCGCCCCGACGGGAGGGAGACCTCCTCTCCCCGGACGACCATCTTGAGCAGATATATCCCCCCCAACCGCCGCACGTCCACGTACTGTAGAGAGGTGCCCGAGTCCAGGCGAAAGGACACCCTGGTGTGACGGTCAGCCGGGCCATCCAGGACTAACCTCCCCGTCATCCTGAGGTGCACGACCATGAACAGCCGCTCCCCCAGGTTGAAGAGGAGGTACTTGCCCCTGCGGTGGACCCCTTCGATGGCCCGTCCTATGACCTGGCTTCGGAACTCCTCCGGCGATAGCCCCCGCAGCGAGGCGGGGGTCATCACCTCAGTTCCCGTTATGGTGCGCCCCTCAAGATGCGGCGCCAGGGTGCGCCTGATGGTCTCAACCTCAGGCAGCTCCGGCATCGGCCTCAAGCCTCCTCCAGGGGCCTCATGTTGTACCAGTCCTCGCCCCACTTGACCTCTACCTCGAGGGGGACCAGGAGGGGGTAGGCCTCCTGCATCTGCCGGGCCACGAGGTCCGCCACTCCCCGCAGATCCTCCCTGGGGACCTCCAGCACCAGCTCGTCATGCACCTGCAGTATCAGCCGTGCCCGGGGGAAGGCCCGGCGGAGCTCCCTGTGCACGCCGATCATGGCGAGCTTTATGATATCCGCGGCGGACCCCTGAATGGGCGTGTTCATCGCCGTCCTCTCGGCGAACTGCCGCCTGGCCTGCACGCGGTGGCGGATGTCAGGTAGGTAGCGGCGTCGGTTGAGGATGGTCGTGACGTAACCCCGCTCGCGGGCGAAGGCGACCACCGTGTCGATGTATCTCTTCACGTCGGGGTAGCGGGAGAAGTACCTCCGGATGTACTCCCCGGCCTCGGTACGGCTGATCCCCAGGTCGCGGGCCAGGCCGAAGTCGCTTATCCCGTAGACTATGCCGAAGTTAACGGCCTTCGCCCGGCGCCGCATCTCCGACGTAACCTCCGACGGGTCCACGCCGAAGACCTCCGCCGCGGTGCTCCTGTGGATGTCCTCGCCCTCCCTGAAGGCCCGGATCAGGTTCTCGTCCCCGGACATGTGCGCCAGGACGCGGAGCTCTATCTGGGAGTAATCGGCGGCCAGGAGGACCCTGTCCGGCGACCCCGGCACGAAGGCCTTTCGTATGCGCCGGCCCACCTCCAGCCGGATGGGGATGTTCTGCAGGTTGGGCTCCGTGCTGCTGATCCTGCCCGTGGAGGTGACGGTCTGGTTGAAACTCGAGTGGACGCGGCCGGTGCGCGGGTTGATGGCGGCCTTGAGGCCGTCGACGTAGGTCCCCTTGAGCTTCTGCAGCTGGCGGTACTCGAGGACCTTGGCCGCGATCTCGTGCTCAGCCGCCAGCTCCTCGAGGACCTCAGCGTCCGTGGAGTACCCCGTCTTGGTCCTCTTCCTGGCCGGCAGCCCGAGCCTCTCGAACAGCACCTCCGCGAGCTGACGCGTGGAGTTGATGTTGAACTCCTGCCCGGCCAGGGAGTAGATCTCCCGGGTCAGGGAGTCGAGCCTCTCCTCGAGCTCCCCGGCCATCTCGTCCAGGGCCTCGCCGTCCACGGCTACCCCCGTGACCTGCATCTCGGCCAGGATGCCCGCCAGGGGCATCTCCACCTCGTTGAACAGGTCCAGCAGGCCCTTGGCCTCGAGCTCGGCCTTCAGGACCTTCTGCAGCCGCAGACAGGCCGCGGCCCTGGTAGCGAGGCAGGAGACCAGGGCCTGCGGCCCGGCATCCCGCGCCTCACGCAGGGAGGGGACCTCCCTCCCGAGGTGGGTCGCCGCCAGGTCCTCGAGGCGATAGCTCGCCCGGCTGGGGTCGAGGAGGTAGGCGGCCAGGGCCGTGTCGAAGACCACCTCGGGGGGCTCTATGCCCCACCTCTCGAGGGCGACCAGCAGCGGCTTGAGGTCGTGTCCCACCAGGGGCGGACGACGATCCAGAACCCCTCCGGCCAGGGCCTTGAGGGACTCGCCCCTCCCGAGGAGGTCCCCCTCGAAGTCGAAGGCCATCTGTCGGCCGCCCTCGTCAGAGGGGGGATCCTCCACGGCGCCAAGCGCC
>DFND01000088.1 GCA_002375895.1 Firmicutes bacterium UBA3576 | reverse complement strand
AGGACAAGAGTGATCAGGATCCCTATGTCACTTTCAAGGTTCAAAAAAGCCTTGACTATTCATAGCACGTCTTCAAAGGAGCTGAGATCTGGATGGCCACCTGGAAGAAGCTAGTACTGGCAGTACTCCTCGTCGCGGCGGTGGCGGGCCTGGTCTACGCCAACAGGGTGAGATTGGCCGCCGGGCAGAGCGGCGTCGTGGTGGAGGTGAGCCCGGCCCGTCAAGGTGTGCTCGAAAGCTACGTCTACTCCGCCGGGGTGGTGAAGCCTGGCCGGGCCGAGGACATCAGAACGCCCCTCGCCGGGGTGCTGGCCCGCTTCGACCTGGAGGTAGGGCAGCGGGTAGAAGGGGGCCAGGTGGTGGCCGTGTTGCGGGAGGACGAGTTCCAGGACCGGCTTCGCGCTGCACGGGACGAGCTAGCCCGGGCCCAGCAGAATCTCGCCGCCCTCGAGAGACGGAAGCAGCTCGGAGAGCGAGAGGCCGAGCTGGAGCTAAAGAGGGCGGAGGCTCAACTCAAGGTGGCGGAGGTCCAGTACAAGAAGACCGAGGCCCTGCCGCCCTGGGACGAGCGGCGCCTCGCCGAGAAGTGGACCTTCGAGCAGGCTCAAGCCGCCTACGAACTGGCCAAGTTGAGCCTTGAATCCCAGGCGGTTCTCCCGGAGGAGATGGATGCGGCCCGGGTGGCCCTGGAAAACGCCCGGGCGCGGTACGAGCGGGCCCTGGCCGACCTGGCGTCGCTTGAGATCACCAGCCCCATTCCCGGAGTCGTGATGGACGTGGCGGCCGCGCCCGGGGCGACGGTGACGGCCGGTTCGCGGCTGGCCACGGTGGCCGACCTGGACCCGGTGACGGTGGAGGTCCGGGTGGACGAGCTGGACATCGCCAGGGTGGAGCTCGGGCAGCCGGTAAAGGTGAGGGCTATGGCGCTCCCCGGTCATGAGTTCAGCGGGCGCGTGGAGCGGATATCACCGGAGGCGCTGCGCGAGGGCAACGTGGCCTACTTCACCGTTGAGGTTAAGGTGGAGAACCCCGAGGAGCTCTTGAGGCCGGGAATGTCCGTGGACGCGGATATTCTCGTGGAGGCGGGAGATGGGTTCGTCGTTCCCCTAACGGCGCTCGTAGAGGACGCCGATGACAGGGGTACCCTCTACCTGTACGAGGACGGCGAGGTGGTGGCCAGGGAGGTTACCATAGACCTGCGTACGGGGACGGAGGCCCTCGTGACCGGCCTGGCCGAGGGGGACCTGGTGATAGTGGGAGTCGATAGGGGCGAGATACAGGACCTCGCGGCCGGCGATAGCGTGTTCCTGGCCGAGCCCACAGAGGGAGCCGGTCGTGGGGGAGATGGGCAGTGACCGGCAGGGAGGAGATAATCAGGATTGTCGATGTCTGGCGGATCTACAACACCGGTTTCACAGAGGTGGCGGCCCTGAGAGGTGTGAGCCTCAGCCTCGAGTCCGGGGAGTTCGTGGCCGTCATGGGCCCCTCGGGCTCGGGCAAGTCGACCCTGCTCAACATCCTGGGGTGTCTTGACCGCCCCACCCGCGGACGGTATGTTCTCGCCGGCCAGGAGGTTCAAGAGCGCAGCGACGATGAGCTGGCGGTGATACGCAACCGCCATATCGGCTTCGTCTTCCAGACCTTCAACCTGCTTCCCCGTATGACGGCCCAGCGAAACGTGGAGCAGCCCATGCTCTACGCCAGGGTGCCGGCCGCGGAGCGCCGCGAGAGGGCGCGCGAGGCGCTGGAGAGGGTGGGCCTCGGCGACCGTCTGCACCATCGCCCGAACGAGCTCTCCGGGGGACAGCAGCAGCGCGTGGCCATAGCGCGGGCCCTGGTGATGAACCCGGACATCATCCTGGCCGACGAGCCGACGGGCAACCTGGACAGCCGGGCCAGCGAGGAGATCATGGACCTCTTTCAGGCCCTTAACGAGGCGGGGGTGACCATCATCGTGGTCACCCACGATGAGGAGCTCGCGGTCAGGATCCCCCGTGTGGTGCGCCTGAGGGATGGAAAAGTGGTGGCGGACGGCCTCCGCGAAGAGGCGCGGCACACTAGGCCGGAGGGGTTGGGATCATGAGCTTGGCTGAGAGCTTGTGGGTGGCGCTCGAGTCGCTGTGGGCCAATAAACTCCGGTCCTTCCTGACCACGCTGGGGATCATCATAGGTGTGGGGGCCGTCATCGCGGTGGTGGCCATCGGGCAGGGCGGCCAGGCCATGGTCGTCCAGGAGATCAGGAGCCTCGGCACCGACCTCGTGTTGGTGGTCTCCGTGCCCAGGGAGGATGAGCGGGGCCGCATGGACATGAAGTACCTCGAGGCCGCCGACCTGGAGGATATCGAGAGCAAGGTCCCGTCGGTGCTGAGCCTCTCGCCCGAGGTCAGCTTCGAGATGCAGGTTTGGTACGGTAGCAGCCGGTTTAGCGAACAAGTGACGGGCGTGAGTGACGCCTTTCAGGTGGTCCGGGACATCGAGATGGAGGACGGTCAGTTCCTGCGTCCTCGCGATATCGAACGCCGAGCGCGGGTCGCGGTCCTGGGCAGGGAGATAGCCAGCGAGCTCTTCCCCGGCGGCGACTATATCGGCAATACCGTGTACCTTGATGGGCTGAAGTACACGGTCATCGGGGTCATGGCCCCGAGGAAGAGGGGTATGTTCATGGGGGATGAGGTTGACGACCGCAGCATCCTGATACCCTACACCACCCTGCAGAGGCTTACCGGCACCGAGCGGATCGATATCCTCTTCGTCAAGGCCCACCCGGGCCGGGCCCACGTTGCCGCCCAGGAGATCGAGGAAGTCCTGGAGGCCCGCCACGGAGAAGGGTATTTCGAGCTCGTGACCCTGGAACAGGCCATCGAGGCGGTGGAGCGGGTCACGGGGATACTGACCACGGTAGTGGCCGGCGTGGCGGCGGTGGCCCTGCTGGTGGGCGGCATCGGCATCATGAACATCATGCTGGTCTCGGTGACCGAACGCACGAGGGAGATAGGCCTGCGCAAGGCCATCGGGGCCAAGCGCTCGGACATCCTGTGGCAGTTTATCATTGAGGCTGTGGTGCTGTCGGGTACCGGGGGGATACTGGGGATCGCCTTTGGCGCGATGATGGTGGAGATAGCCTCGATGGTTATGGGGCTCCCCTCCCTGGTCTCACCGGGTGCGGTCGTCATGGCCTTCTCCTTCTCGGCGCTGGTCGGGATCGTCTTCGGCGTTTACCCCGCCAGCAAGGCGGCCAATCTAGATCCCATCGACGCCCTGCGCTACGAGTAACGGTGAGGGCCCCAGCAGGAGACGGGGGCTCAGTGTCGAAGAGGTAAAAGAAGCCGGGGCCGGGGTTCTTTGGAACCCCGTGAGTGCTAGAGAACATGAGTGGGCCCCCAGGTGGACCATCAGGTCCGCCGGGGGGCTTATCCATTAGAGGGGTGAGAAGATGAGCCTCCGCTTGCTTCGGGTTGACCTTGGGCGGGGCGAGGTAGCCGCTTTCTCTCCGCCAGAGGATTACGTGAGGGATTTCCTGGGGGGGAGCGGCCTGGCCTTCAGGATGGTGGCCGACCGCGATCTGGAGGTGGACCCCCTGGGGCCTGAGAACGTCCTGATGTTCATCTCGGGCCTGCTCACCGGCACCCCGGTGCCCGCCTCCTGCAAGGTCTCGGTGGTCGCCAGATCTCCCCTCACCGGCCTGTGGAGCGAGTCCACAGTCGGCGGGTTCTGGGGCTATCAGCTACGCCGTACCGGGTATGACGGGATCATCATCGAGGGCAGGGCGCCGGAGCCCGTCTACCTATGGGTGTCGGAGGACGGCGTCGAGATAAGGTCGGCGGAGCAGCTGTGGGGCCTCGATGCCTACAGGACCAGCGAGGCCCTCGCGGAGGAGCTGGGCGCCGGAGTTCAGGTGGCCTGTATCGGACCGGCCGGCGAGAACCTGGTGGCCTTCGCGGCGGTGATGGTCGGAGGCCATGAGGGGCGAGCTGCCGGGCGGACGGGAATGGGCGCTGTTATGGGCTCTAAGAACCTGAAGGCCGTGGCCGTCCGAGGCAGCCGGAGGCCCCCTGTGGCGGATGCCAGGCTGGTCGCGGCCAAGAGGCGCGAGCTTCTGCCCCTGATCAGAGACAACACGCGTCTTCTAGCCGACTTCGGGACCTCGGGCGCCGTGCAGACCGTGGAGCACTCCGGGGATCTGCCCATCAGGAACTGGTACGGGGGAAGCTGGCCGGAGGGAGCCGCGAGGATCTGCGGGCAGAGGATAGTGGAGGAGATGTTCGAGGGGCACTACGCCTGCTACGGATGTCCCATCCGTTGCGGCAAGGAGGTCCGGGTCAGGGTCGGCGAACACGCCGGCGAGGTAGCCCATGGGCCGGAATACGAGACGTGTGCGGCCTTCGGCTCGATGGTCCTAAACGATGACGTCGATGTCCTGGTGGCGGCCAACGACCTCGCCAACCGCTTGGGGCTTGATACCATCTCCGCCGGGGCCGCCGTGGCCTTCGCCATGGAGTGTTCGGAGAAGGGGCTCATCGGGGATCGCGTCCCCTGGGGTGATGGGGAGGCGATCCTGGGGCTCCTGAAGGACATGGCCTATCGGCGGGGTCTGGGCGACCTGCTGGCCGGGGGCACCCGCAGGGCCGCGGCGGCCATCGGAGGGGCTGCAGCCGAATACGCCGTGGAGACCAAGGGCCTGGAGTACGCCTATCACGATCCGAGGGCCTTTACCAGTATGGCCCTGGTCTACGCCACGGCCAACCGCGGGGCCTGTCACCTGGAGGGGCTCACCTACTTCGTCGAGGGCGGGGCCTTCCCGGGGGAGAGGATAGGCCTACGTAACGACTGGGACCGGGCCTCGAGCGATGACAAGGCGGAGCTGGCCAAGCGGATGCAGGATTACATGGGGGTCTTCAACGCCTTGGGCCTGTGCAAGTTCCTGATGCGCGGCAGGGTGGGCCCGGAGGACCTCGCCGTGTGGGTCCGGGGCGTGACCGGCCGGGAGATGGACGCCGCGGAGTTGATGAGGACCGGTGAGAGGATGTTTAACCTGAAGCGGCTCGTGAACGTCAGGCTGGGCCTGAGCCGTAAGGACGACGCCCTCCCGCCGCGGCTGCTCTCCCACCCCAGGCCCTCGGGCGGGGCCGCGGGGGTCCTCCCCCACATCGGGAGGATGCTCCATGAGTACTACCGGATCAGGGGCTGGTCCGAGGAGGGGCTCCCGCTGCCGGAGACCCTGGAGAGGTTAGGTTTGGCTGGTATCAGATCTTGACGAGGGGGATCGACATGAGCGAGAAGGGGGACATTCTTCGGAAGCAAAGCGAGTATCTCTCCCCGGCCATAACTACCTACTACGAGGAACCGTTAGTGGTGGACCGGGGGGAGGGGATGCACGTCTGGGACCTGGACGGCAACCGTTACCTCGACTTCTTCGGAGGTATCCTGACCATCAGCGTCGGGCACTGCAATCCCAAGGTCACCGATAGGATCTGCGAGCAGGTGAAGAAGCTGCAGCACATATCGACCCTGTACGTGAACGTCCCGCAGGCGGAGCTGGCCGAGAGGCTGGCGAAGATCACCCCGGGACGGCTGTCGCGGTCCTTCTTCACCAACAGCGGCACTGAGGCCGATGAGATGGCGGTCCTGGTGGCCCAGATGTACACCGGCAGGCAGGAGGTAGTGGCGCTGCGGTACAGCTACAGCGGGAGGTCCATGCTGGCCATGTCCCTCACCGCCAACAGCGGCTACCGGCTGGGCGGAACCCATATAGCGGGCATCAAGCACGCCCATAGCCCCTACTGTTACCGCTGCGCCTTCGGCAAGGAGTACCCGAACTGCGACCTAGAGTGCGCGCAGGACATCGAGGAGCTCATCCAGACTACGACCTCCGGCCAGATCGCCGCTTTCATCGCCGAGCCCATTCAGGGCGTGGGCGGCTTCATCACCCCGCCGAAGGAGTACTTCCAGGTGGCCGTGGAGATCATCAGGAAGTACGGCGGCGTGTTCATCTGCGACGAGGTGCAGACCGGCTTCGGACGTACGGGCGAGAAGTGGTTTGGCATAGAGCACTGGGGCGTGGAGCCGGATATCATCACCTGCGCTAAGGGGCTGGCCAACGGGACCCCCATTGGGGCCACCATCACGGTGCCGGAGATCGCCGAGGCCTGGAAGGGCCTCACCATATCCACCTTCGGCGGCAACCCGGTCAGCATGGCGGCGGCCCTGGCGACCTTGGATGTGATCGAGGAGGAGGACCTTCCCAATAATTGCAAGGTGGTGGGGGACCACCTCAGGGCCGGCCTGGAGGAGCTGCAGGAGAAGTACTCCATCATCGGCGACGTCCGCGGGATGGGCCTCATGCAGGCGCTGGAGATAGTCAAGGAGAACAAGGCGCCCGCACCGGACCTCGTGTTGCGGATCTTCGAGGAGACCAAGAAGAGGTCGCTGCTCATCGGCAAGGGAGGGCTCTACGGCAACGTCATCCGTATCGCGCCGCCCATGACCGCCAGCAAGGCCGACGTCGACGAGGCGCTGGACATACTCGATCAGGCGTTGGCGGCCTTGGGTGAGGAGAGCCAGGTCGCGTGAGGAGCGTGGCCCGCGCCCAGGGAGGTGAAGGAGCTTGATCGTCGGAGTGCCGAAGGAGATAAAGAACCACGAGTACCGTGTGGCGATCGTCCCCGCCGGGGTCAAGGCGCTCGCCGATGCCGGACACCAGGTGTTCATCCAGGAGGGCGCCGGCGTCGGGAGCGGGATAAGCGACGAGGAGTACGCCGCGGCAGGGGCCACCATCCTCCCCTCAGCGGCGGAGGTTTACGAGCGGGCCGAGATGATCATGAAGGTGAAGGAGCCGCTGCCGGAGGAGTACGACCTCCTCTCCGAGGGCCAGATCCTCTACACTTATCTGCATCTGGCTCCGGCTCCCGAACTGACGGCGGCCCTGCTGGACCGGAAGGTGATAGGCATAGCCTATGAGACCATCGAGCTCGAGGACGGCTCGTTGCCCCTACTGACGCCCATGAGCGAGGTGGCGGGCCGGCTGTCCGTGCAGGTCGGCGCACGTTGTCTCCAGAAGGACGTGGGCGGCAGCGGAGTGCTCCTGGGAGGGGTCCCGGGCGTCCTGCCGGGCCGGGTGTTCATCATCGGCGGGGGGACCGTGGGCACCAACGCGGCCAAGATGGCCGTCGGCCTCGGGGCGGACGTGGTCATAGCCGACATCAGCCTGCCCAGGCTGAGGGAGCTCGATGACATCTTCGGCGGTCGCGTGAGGACCATCATGTCCAATGCCCAGAACATCGCCGAGGAGACGGCCAAGGCGGACCTGGTCATCGGCGCCGTGCTGCTGCACGGAGCCAGGGCGCCCAGGCTGGTGACCAGGGAAATGGTCAAGAACATGAGGGCCGGGTCGGTCATCGTGGACGTGGCCATCGATCAGGGGGGGTGCGTGGAGACGGCGAGGCCGACCACCCACTCCGACCCCACCTTCGTGGTGGACGGCGTCGTCCACTACTGCGTGGCCAACATGCCCGGCGCGGTGGCCAGGACCTCCACTTACGCCCTGACGAACGCTACCCTGCCCTACGCCCTGAAGATTGCCAATATGGGCATCTTGCAGGCCGTCGCCTCCGACGGGGCGCTGGCCCGCGGCCTCAACGTCTTCAAGGGCAAGGTCACCTACCCGGCGGTGGCGCGGGACCTGGGTTACGATTACTTCCCGGTACAGGACGTGGTGGCTTGAGGGATGGAAGAGGGGGGCCGGGCTTCGCCCGGCCCTTTCCCTGCTGCGGCGTCGTGGGGTACAATAAGGGTGCTGGGTGGTGAGTTGAATGAAGGTCAAGGTGAGGCTTTACGGGCACCTGGAGTGGTACTCTCCGGGCGGGAGAAGGGAACACGAACTGGAGGTGCCCGATGGCTCCTCGGTGGGCGATGTCATCAGGGCCCTCGGGCTGCCCCCCGCCGAGGTGGCCCTGGTATCGGTCAACGGGGACAGGGCCGAGGAGGGCAGGCGGCTGAGAGACGGGGACGAGCTGAGGATACTGCCCGTCGTGTCCGGCGGTTCTGACCGCGTGGTGAGGGCGGCCCTGATCCAGATGCGCGCCTCGGCGGAGGTCGGGGAGAACGTCGAGAGGGCCGTGGCCCTCATCCGGGAGGCCGCGCGGAGGGGCGCGGAGGTCGTCTGCCTGCAGGAGATGTTCAACACCCAGTACTTCTGCGCGACCCACGACCCCGGGTATTACGAGGTCCCCGAGCCCATCCCGGGACCCACCGTGTCTCGGATGATGGAGGTGGCCCGCGAGGAGGGCGTCGTGGTGGTGGCGCCCGTGGCCGAGGTGGAGCGTCCCGGCGTCTTCTACAACTCGGCGGCGGTCATCGACAGCGACGGCACCCTCGTCGGGAAGTACCGTAAGAACCACATCCCCCACACCGAGAACTTCTGGGAGAAGTATTATTTCCGTCCCGGCAACCTGGGCTTTCCGGTCTTTCGGACCGCCGTGGGCGTCATCGGGGTGTTCATAGATTACGACCGTCACTTTCCCGAATCGGCCCGCATACTGGCCCTGCAGGGGGCCGAGATCCTGTTCAACCCCTGTGCCACCGTCGCCGACCTCTCCAAGTACCTCTGGTTCCTGGAGCAGAGGGCGGACGCCGTCGCCAACGGCGTTTTCATCGGCTGCGTAAACCGGGTGGGGAAAGAGGAGCGCCATCCGGGCGTCTTTTACGGCAGCAGCTACTTCTGCGACCCCTACGGGGAGATTCTCGCCCAGGGCAGCGAGGACCGCGACGAGGTGGTCGTGGCCGACCTCGACCTGAAGAAGGTCTGGGACGTGAGGAATACGTGGCAGTTCTTCCGCGACCGCCGACCGAATATCTACCGGCTCATAACAGAGGAGGATCTGTAGACGTGGAGCTGGACATGTCCACCATGACACCGGAGAAGGCGGCGATGCTCCTGGCCCTCACGGGCACCAGGGAGGAGGAGGATAACCTCCGCCGGCAGCTGGAGAGCAACGGTCACTACAAGTGTGCCGTGACCGAGCTCGGAGCCAAGGTGAACCAGTTCCGCGATAAGGTCATCAGTTCGGCGGTGGGGGCATCGCTGAACTGCGCGGTGATCTCCAAAACCCCCTACTACATCCACGCCCTCATCCACGCGGTCCGAGAGGCCACCAACGGCTTCATCCCCCCCGAGAGCTTGAGCGGCGACGTGGCGGCCAAGATCGCCATAGTCCGCGACAGCCAGTGGATCGCGGTGGCCATCTTCGGCGAATCCGCAGACCACGCCATGGCCGACCATAAACGCGCCGGCCTCGGCGTCATGCACATCAGCTTCTAAGGCTCTATCCGACCAGTCGGCCCATTAACAACACGAAGAATTGCATGGCAATTGGCAGGATTCAGCTTTGTCTTATCGAATAGAGCCTAACGTAGTCGAGTTGGGGCCGGGCTGAGCCCGAGAGCGTAGGCGTGTTCGAGTGTGCCCTCATCGTGAAGGTGGAGGGGTTTTTTTATAGAGAAGGGAGGCGATCTATGGCCCAAGCGGTGTCCGCGACCTTGTGTCCAGCAGAATCGATTATGGGGAGGGAAAGTGATGTTCGGGTTGCCGTCGGCCACCTTTTGGTGGTTCATCCCTTGGCCGTTCATATGGACGGCACTGGCGCTTTACATGTACTTCAAGATGAAGAAGGAGGACGAGCTTGAGGGCGACGATGGGGAGGTGTCAGGGACATGACCGTAGAGCACATCGTCTTCGCTGTATACATAACGGTACTGCTGGGCGTCGGCTTCTACTTCTCCCGGCAAGATAAGTCCCTCGAAGACTACCTGTTGGGCGGGAGGAGGCTCGGCGGAGCCGTCACGGCCCTGACCATGCAGGCGACCTCTATGAGCGGGTACATGTTCATGGGGGGACCGGCCTTTACTTACCAGACGGGGTGGTTCGGGCTGTGGTACGCAGTGGGCGACGCCGGCGGAGCGATCATTAACCTCTCGGTTCTGGGGCGGAGAATGAGGCGTCTCTCTCAGATCCTGGGCGCGCTCTCGCCCATAGAGTACCTGGAGAAACGTTACGAGAGCCCTGCCATCCGGGTGATCGGCTCTCTGATCGCGGTGGTCTTTCTGTCGGCATACGTGATCGCCCAGTTCATCGCTTCGGGGAAGGCCCTCATGACCCTAACCGGGCTGTCCTACGAGGTATCTCTGATCGTAGGCGTCGGGGTCATCCTGACCTACACTGTCGCCGGTGGGTACCTCGCCGTTGCCTGGAGCGACTTCATCCAGGGCATCATAATGGTGGTGGGCCTGGCGGGGGTACTGATCGTGGGCCTCGTGCGCGTCGGCGGCCTGACGGGCCTGAACAACGCCCTGGCCAAGCTGGATCCTACCTACCTGAGCCTGTGGGGCAAGGGCTTGGAGTATAACGGGCAGTGGGGAGTAGCTCTGGGGGCGTTGCTTATATACGCTATTGGTTACATGGGCCTGCCCCATGTAGTAGTAAGGCACATGTCCATGCAAAGTCCTAAGACGACGAAGACGGCCATCCTGTGGGCTACCTTCTGGAACCAGCTCTTCGTCTATTCACCGTACGTCCTGGGCCTGATCGGCATAGTCATGCTGCCAAACCTCACCGACCCCGAGCTGGTGGTACCCGAACTGGCCTATGAATTCTTCCCAGGGTTCTTCGCAGCGATAATGCTCTCGGCCATCATGGCGGCCATCATGTCCACCTCCGACTCCCTGCTCATGCAGTCGGGGTCCATCCTGGCGCGGGACGTGTACCAGCGCTTCATCAACCCATCGGCAAGCCAGGGGCAGATGGTGTTGGTCTCCCGCCTCCTGATACTGTTCGTCGGTATCTTCGGCGTTATCCTGGCCATCATTCAGCCTCCGACGGTATTCGGCCTAGTTGTCTTCGCCTTCGGGGTTCTGGGGAACAGCTTCATGGTCCCCTACGTGGCCGCGGTCTACTGGGAGGAGGCCAACAAGGTAGGGGCCATGGCCGCCATGGTGGGCGGGGCGCTGGGGAACGTCCTCTGGACGAGCCTGAACCTGCAGGACGTGACCGCCCTGCACCCCTTCTTGGCAGGACTTCTGATATCCATCGGCTGTATGCTAGTCTTCAACCGATTCGGCTCGAGCCCCTCGAGGGAGGTAATCGAGGCCGTGCGGCGGGCCAAGGGGTCCGCGCACCTCGTGGAACCCAAGGGGGCTGCCGCGCATCTGGCCCCCGAGGCCAGGGCGATTGCCGAACACCTGGCATCGAGAGAGGCCGTTACGGTAGTACAGGCCGGAGACTGAGTGCGACGGATGACGTCCCCGGCGGAGCTCGCCTTCGCCGGGGACGACCTCCCAGGGAGGCTGCCATGATAACCGTCAATGCCATGCCCGTGGAGATATTGGCCGAGGATGTGAGACGGCTGTTAGCCCTGAGGGAGTGCGAAATGGAGGACTGCCAGGTCCTCTATTATCCCTACTACTACCTCCGCGCTCGAGTGAGAACGCGCATCCTCAGTCGCAAGGTAGACCTGTCCATGTACTGTGCCGTCGATCTCAACCAGGGGGCGGAGGCCTTGCTCGACGATGCCCCCCGGACCGTTGCCAGGAGCGTGCCCCCAGACCAGGTAGTCGGCCAGAAATTGTCGTCGTCGGAGGCCAGGGAGAAGGCCGGCCGATACCTTCTCAGCTATCTGTCCCACCGGCTTAAGGTGCTCCAGGTTCCATCCCTCGAGATAGAGGAAGAGGGGGTCTACCACAGGCCCTTTTGGGTGGTGTCATATCGCGCTAAGGTGGGAAGGGCGGCCCTCGTGGTGGATGGGATAAGCGGTGCCTTCCATTCTCTCGTTTGAGCCCTGACTAAACTGCTTCCGCAGCATCTGGAACCTCAGCTTAGAGCTTTCCCGTGCGAGGCCCAGAGCAACCTGTTGGGCCTTAACACAAAAAGCCGCAGAGATGGCAGGAATTTCCCAATCAAAAGCGAATACTTTCTAATCATACAGGTCCAAAGACTCAGAAAAGCAAGTCAATATTCCACTGGGCCGGGTTATCGACCCATGAGTGCTGGAGCGTTACGAGTGGGCCCTCTGAAAGCGTGTCTTGCGTGGTTTCAGGGGGCTTGTCTTTACCGGGAGGTGATAGCTGGGGGGAATCGTGACCTTGGAGAGAAGGAGCTTTACCTTACCATTAAGGAGGTCATCCTATGGCCGTAAACCTTCAACGTAGGCCGCAGATGGTTTACGAACTTGATGACGTGCCGAGGCCTTTCACCCGGGCCGCAGCCCTGGGCCTGCAGCACGTCCTGACCATGTTCGGCGCGACCGTATCGGTGCCGCTGCTCCTGGGCCCCGCCATGGGCATGAGCGCCAGCGAGATCGCCATACTGGTGAGCTCGGTGATGCTGGCGTCGGGACTGGCAACCCTGGTTCAGGTGAACTTCGGCACCAGGCTCCCCATTATTCAAGGGGTGTCCTTCTCCTTCCTGGGGCCCTTCTTCGCCATCATAGCCGTGGCGAAGACGGGCCAGCTGTCGATGCAGTACATCGCCGGGGCCATCATCCTCGGCAGCCTCGTAGAGATGTTCATAGGTTACTCGGGGCTTATGGGCAAGCTGCGCCGGCTTATTAGCCCGGTCACCATCGGGCCGACCATCGCCCTCATCGGCCTGGCCTTATTCGAGGTTGGGGCTCCGATGGCCGGCCAGAACTGGCTCCTGGCGGGCACGGTTATCGTATGCGCCTTCTTGTTCTCTCTGGTCCTGGCGCCGAAGAGCCCCCTCTTCAAGATGTTCCCCATCCTGCTCGCAGTCATAGTGGCCTACGGCCTGGCGCTGGTCCTGAGCCTCACCGGCGTCTACAGTCCGGGGACTCCTGGTTATATCAGCTTCACGCAGGTGGCCGTAGCTCCTTGGCTTAGGGATCCCAGCACCATTATCTTCCCGTGGGGCCTGCCCAAGTTCAGCGTGGCCTTCTTCCTGGCCACCCTGGCCGGCTACCTGGCCTCGATGATCGAGTCCTTCGGGGACTACCATTCGGTGGCCAGCGCCGCCGGCACCACGCCCCCCACTGAGCGGCAGATCAGCAGGGGTATCGGCGCCGAGGGCATAGGCTGCTTCCTGACCGGCCTGGTCGGCGGCTTCGCCAGCACGAGCTACACGGAGAACATCGGACTGGTCGGCCTTACACGGGTGGCGAGCCGGTACGTGACCAACCTAGCCGCCATCTTCCTGATCATATTGGGCCTCTTCTCCAAGTTCGGCGCCGTGATCGCCACCATACCGGCTCCCATCGTAGGCGGGCTGTACTGCACCCTGTTCGGTCTCATCGCCTCCATCGGACTGACCAACGCCGCGCGGGCCGATCTGTCCTCCCAGAGGAACCAGATGATCCTCGGCTTCGCCCTGTTCATGGGCCTGAGCCTGCCCGCGTACTTCAAGGGCGTGCCCAGCCTGGGCTACCCGGCCCAGCCGGTCACCATACCCGGAGCGCAGTGGCTTGGGGACATCATCACCACCATCGGCTCCACCGGCATGGCCGTAGCCGCCATCACGGGCCTGATCCTCGACAACCTGATTCCAGGCACGGCGGAGGAGCGGGGACTGGTCAGCCAGGAGGTATCAGCGGACTAGAGGATGGGGGTGGGGCGTCAGGCCCCACCCCGCCCCAAGAAGCAGAAAGGAAGTGTTGGCAATGTCCGGGGAACAGGCAAATCGAGACCTATCAGTGAAGTTCGCGGGGCTCACCTTCCCCAATCCCTTTATTCTCTCCTCCGCGCCGCCTACCACCAACGGGGAGATGATAAGGCGCGCCTTCCAGGCCGGCTGGGGAGGGGCGGTCTCCAAGACCCTGAACCCCGAGGGCGTGGTAATACGGGATGTCACGCCGCGCCTGGCGACTATGCGGGACGCCAGGGGCGCCGCCTTCGCCCTCGGAAACATCGAGCTCACCACGAAGAGGACCTTGGGCGAATGGGTGCGGGATTTCGATGCCCTCAAGGAGGAGTTCCCCGATCGCATCATCATCGCGAGCCTCATGGCGGAGACCTCACGGCAGGCGTGGCAGGACATCACGCGGAGGGTTCAGGGCCATGTGGATGCGGTAGAGCTCAACCTGTCCTGTCCCCACGGGATGCCCGAGAAGGGCATGGGGATGGCCGTAGGGCAGGACCCCGCCATAACGGAGGCGGTAGTCGGCTGGGTTAAGGAGGTGGCCACGGTGCCGGTGCTGGTGAAACTGACGGCCAACGTCACGGACCTTGCGCCCATCGTCGAGGCGGCGGAGAGGGCGGGGGCCGACGCCTTCGTGGCCATCAACACCGTATCGGCGATCATGGGGGTTGACCTCGACACCCTGACTCCGCTCCCGGCCGTGAAGGGGCGGGGGACCTTCTGCGGCTACTCTGGGCCCGGCATCAAGCCCATCGGCCTGAGGTGCGTCGCGCAGATAGCGCAGGTGACCGCGAGGCCCATCTCGGCCGTGGGCGGCATCGAGACGTGGCAGGACGCCGTGGAGTACATGGCCGTCGGCGCCAGCACGGTCCAGCTGTGCACGGCGGTGATGTTCCGCGGGTACAGGATCGTCAGGAGGCTCAGGTCGGGCCTGAGCTCCTACCTTCAGGACAAGGGCTTCGCGCAGGTGGAGGATATCGTGGGCAAGGCCCTGGGCGCCCTGACGGCACATGAGGAGCTCGATTTCGACCACAGGGTGGTCTACCGGATAGATGAGGAGCGTTGTACCGACTGCGGGATCTGTATCACCTCCTGTCGAGACGCCGGATATAGCGCCATTGACCGGCGGCCTGACCGCCCGCAGATAGACCCGCAGCGGTGTGACGGCTGCTCGCTGTGCCAGCAGGTGTGCCCCGTGGAGGGTTGTGTGACGCCCGTGGAGGAGACGAGAGCCGCTACGGCCTGATACCGACCGCGAGAGGAGGAGAAGAGATTTGGACCTGGTCATAAGGAACGGCACGATCGTGACGGCCAGCGATGTGTTCAAAGCGGATGTCGGCATCTCAGGGGAGAAGATCACGGCCATCGGCCATGGGTTGACCGGTGAGAGGGAGATCGACGCTGAGGGGAAGCTGGTCTTCCCCGGCATGATCGACCCGCACGTTCACATGGCCTTACCCTTTGGAGGTACGGTCTCCGCCGATGACTTCAAGGACGGCACGGTGGCGGCCGCCTGCGGCGGGGTCACCACCATCATCGACTTCGCCATCCAGGCCAAGGGGAAATCCCTGGCGGAGACGGTTGAGGCCCGACGGGCCGAGGCTGACCCC
This sequence comes from Firmicutes bacterium UBA3576, assembly GCA_002375895.1. Taxonomy (GTDB): domain Bacteria; phylum Bacillota; class Sulfobacillia; order UBA3569; family UBA3569; genus UBA3569. The sequence goes on along the minus strand of DFND01000088.1, from coordinate 10,932 downwards.
GACGTCTGCATAGACTACGGTCTGCACCCGGCCATAACGGACTTCACGCCCGAGGTGCTCGCCGAGGTACCGGAGATGATCGCCGCGGGCATGCCGACCTTTAAGCTCTTCATGACCTATGAGGGATGGGCAGTGGACGACGGCACCCTGTTCGCCACCCTGGAGGCTGCCGGGGCCAACGGGGGGATGGTCGGCGTCCACGCCGAGAACTACAAGCTGTTGATGTACCTCATCGAGAGGCTGGTCGCCGAGGGTAAGACCGCACCTCGTTACCACGCCGAGAGCAGGCCGGACTTCTGCGAGGCGGAGGCGGTGGCGAGGGCCATCCTCTGGGCTGAGCAGACCAACAGCCCCCTTTATTTCTTCCACCTGTCCTCCCGCGCCGGCCTGGAGTACATCATAGCTTCCCGCGACCGCGGTTTCCCCATCTACGCTGAGACCTGTACCCAGTACCTCCTGCTCACCGACGAGCGGTACGACGAGCCGGACTTCGGCGGGGCCAAGTATGTGATGTCACCGCCCCTGCGCAAGGAGGCCGATCAGAAGGCCCTCTGGAGGGGGCTGGCGACTGGGGATATCCAGGTGGTGGGCTCAGACCACTGTCCCTTCACGATGGAGCAGAAGCGCCTGGGAGAGGAGGTCTTCACCAAGATACCCAACGGGGCGCCGGGCGTGGAGACGACCCTGCCCCTCCTCTACTCCGAGGGCGTGGGTAAGGGCCGCATATCCCTCAACCGCCTAGTGGAGGTCTTCTCCACCAACCCGGCCAAGCTCTTCGGCCTGTACCCCGAGAAGGGGACCATTGCGGTGGGGACCGACGCTGACCTGGTGATCTTCGACCCCGACAGAGAGGTTACCATCTCCGTGGAGAACCTGCATATGAAGGCGGACTACACCCCCTATGAGGGCATGAAGGTCAAGGGGTATCCGGTGATCACCATCTCCCGGGGCGAGGTGATCTGCGAGCACGGCCAATTCAAGGGAGAGGCTGGACGGGGACGATTCATCGCGAGGAAAAGGATCACTAGGATCTAAGTAGGGGGGAGAAGTATGAGCCGTATCATCAAAGGCGGACTAATCCAAGCGTCCTGTCCACTGCCGGGAACGGAGCCAGTCGAGAAACTCAGGGAGGCGATGATAGACAAGCACCTGAAACTGATAAAGGAGGCCGCCGATAGGGGCGTTCAGGTCCTCTGCCTCCAGGAGATCTTCTACGGGCCGTATTTCCCCGCCGAGCAGGAGATCAAGTGGTACGACTTGGCCGAGAAGATCCCAGAGGGCCCTACCTGCCAACTGATGGCCGAACAGGCCAAGAGGTACAACATGGTTATCGTGGTCCCCATCTACGAGGAGACCTTGCCCGGCGTGTACTATAACACCGCCGCCGTCTTCGACGCCGACGGCACCTTCCTGGGGCGCTACAGGAAACAACATATCCCGCATGCCCACCCGGGGTTCTGGGAGAAGTTCTACTTCAAGCCGGGGAACCTAGGCTACCCCGTCTTCGATACCGCCTACGCCAAGGTCGGCGTCTACATCTGCTATGACCGTCACTTCCCGGAGGGGGCGAGGCTCCTGGCGTTAAAGGGGGCCGAGCTCGTCTTCAACCCGTCGGCGACCGTGGCCGGTCTCTCCGAGTACCTGTGGGAGCTCGAACAGCCGGCCCACGCGGTGGCGAACATGTACTTCCTGGGGGCCATCAACAGGGTGGGCTGGGAAGATCCGTGGAGGACGGGCGAGTTCTACGGCAAATCCTACTTCTGTAACCCCCGTGGGGAGATCATCGCCCAGGGGTCACGGGATAAGGACGAGGTCATCGTCGCCGACCTGGACCTGGACATGATCCGGGAGGTCAGGAACGTCTGGCAGTTCTACCGGGACCGCCGGCCTGAGACTTACGGGGACATAACCAAGCTACTGCCCTGAAGGTACAGCGCTGTCCAAAAACCACGGGGCTCCTCTCGAGGAGGAGCCCCGTGAACCTCTTCCTCAACTAAAGTATCAGCCTGGCACCCGCGGCATAAGCCTTCTCGAGGAGTTCCGGGCGTTCCTGCACGGCCTTGCGGTCCGTGTTATCCACCAGTATCTCCTCCGAGTAGGTATAATCCACGGCCTTGAAGAACAGCTTCACCGTCTCGATGGCCGGGTCGAAGAGGGCGCCGCCGTGGTCCCGGCTGCCCGCGGTCGCGATGAAGATGCCCCGCCTGCCGATGAGGATCTCGTTCTCAAAAGCCTCTAGCTCCAGGACGTTCTTGCGCGCCCAGTAGACCTGGCACCGGTCAATGAGCGCCTTAGCCGGAGAGCTGACTCCGGCGAAGTAGACTGGGGAGGAGAATATGAGCCCCTCGGCTCGCGCCAGGAGCTCATTCACACGGGACATGTCGTCGTTGATCTTGCACTTGCCCTCTCTCTCGCAGTATCCGCAGCCCAGACAAGGCCTGATGTCCAGGTCATGAACTCTAAAAACCTGCGCCTCCCCCCCGGCTGCGCGCACTCCCCGGAGGGCCGCCTCCACGAGGGTCTCCGTGTTACCGCCCTTCCTCGGGCTACCCAGTATCGCCACTACCTGCATGGCTCGCCTCCCTGTTAGGGGTTGTGGATGCTTCTAGGACTCTGTAACGCCTCACAATGATCCACAGCAACATGGAATACGCCGGTATGAGTATGGCCCTCGCCAGCAGCCGCGGCGGCAGGAGCACCGTCACGGCCTTGTCGAACATGATACTCAACCAGAGGGTGTTCAGGATGAGCGAAACTATGATGTCGGTAACGAGCACTGCGATGACCAGTTGCCAGAAGGTGAGGTCCCGCACTTTCTTGTACAGGAGCAGGCCGGGGATAAATCCAACCAGCGCGAAGCTCAGCGTGAAGCCGGGGAAATAGGGGCCGCCGAAGATGCCCACGCCCGTGAGGTCGGCTACGACGCCCGCCGCCGCGCCGGCCAGGGGGCCGAACATGATCCCCGCCAGCATCAGCGGTATCTCTCCGAAGCTCAGCCTGATTCCCATCACGCCCGCGATCGGCACCATTACGCTGAACATGCGGGTCAGGATGATGCTGATCGCTACCAACACGCCAAGATGCACTACAGTCCGAGTCGACACGTCTCAGAACCCCTTTCTTTGTGTAGTGTTAGAGGTGCCACACAAAGATACAGGGTTCACGGTCCGTTCTTTGTGTGGCAGCGGAAGCGGTACTGCATCGCGGCCAAGAGGCCTTCGTCCAGGGGCAACTTCCCATCCCCTGGCACTTAACGCACAGCACCTACTCTGCCAATGTCACTTACATGAACATTATATCTAAGGCGCCATGGACTAGCAATGAAAGTAATTAAAGGCAGATATAAAAGAAAAATCGCAAAACTAAGTCAATGCCCATGGCCACTAGTGACAGTAAGCGAAGGAAATTCAGATAAGAAGGGAGAATCGAACATTTGGACTTGTCCGGTGTCGCGCCCCGGAGGCCTACCGGGGCAGTTCTATGTGGGCCGGGCTCTGAGAATTAAAGGGGGGATACTGTCCGTGTATCAGTACGATCTCACCGAGGAGCAGCTGGCCATAAGACAGATCGTCAGGCGTATCGCGAGGGAAAAGGTCGCGCCCAGAGCTGCCGAAATAGATGAGACGGGTGAATACCCATGGGACATCCTAGAGGTGTTCCGGAAGAACGATCTCATGGGGATCGGCATCCCGGAGGAGTACGGCGGGGCGGGGCTCGGGATGCTCACCTTGTGTATAGTGATCGAGGAGATCGCCAAAGTGTGCGCCACTTCCTCTTTGATCGTGGCGGCGCAGGAGCTCGGCCTCATGCCCATCCTCTTGGCCGGCTCGGAGGAGCAGAAGCAGAGGTTCCTGCCTAAGGCGGCCACAGGTGAGCATATTACCGCCTTTGCGCTCACCGAACCGGGCGCGGGGTCCGATGCCGGCGCCGTCAAGACCCGTGCCGTCAGGGACGGCGATGACTATGTGCTCGACGGCCAGAAGTGTTTCATCACCAACGGTGGCGTGGCCGACCTCTACACCGTCTTCGCCACCACCGACCCTGAGGCCGGGATCAAGGGGCTCAGCGCCTTCGTAGTGCCCAAGGACGCGCCCGGCTTCACCATAGGCAAGAAGGAGGACAAGATGGGCATCAGGGGCTCGCAGACCACCGAGCTCATCTTCGACAAGTGCCGGATCCCCGCCGAGAACCTCCTCGGCGAGGAGGGTCAGGGCTTCAAGATCGCCATGATGACCCTGGACAGGACGAGGCCGGGGATCGCCGCCCAAGCGGTGGGGATAGCCCAGGGGGCGTTGGACTATGCGGTGAATTACGCCCAGGAGCGCAAGCAATTCGGCAGGTCCATCGCCGCCTTTCAGGGAATCCAGTTTATGCTCGCCGACATGGCCGCCAAGGTTGAGGCCGCGAGACAGCTAGTCTACAAGGCGGCCGCCACCATCGACAAGGTGGACGAGGGGGGCGAGGAGTTCGCCGCCTTATCGGCCCTGTCGGCCATGAGCAAGCTCTTCGCCTCGGATGTGGCCATGGAGGTGACCACCGACGCCGTCCAGGTCCTCGGGGGTTACGGTTACATGCGGGACTACCCCCTGGAGCGGATGATGAGGGACGCCAAGATCACACAGATCTACGAGGGCACCAACCAGATTCAGAAGATCGTCATCGCCAGGGACCTGTTGAAGTAAGGGTGGGAGTACGCCTGGCGGGGATAAAATCGGGCCGGTCATAAGACCGGCCTTCCCCTTAGTTCTACAAAGTAACCCCGAGCTCGTCGTCAGTTCGCCGCCCGGTATTCGGCCCTCCGGAGCGCCAGATTCAGGATCCTCTCCACCAGGTCGGCGTAGCTCATCCCGGCGGCCTCGGCCATGCGAGGGAATTCGCTGTACCCAGGCTGCAACCCGGGCAGCGTGTTTATCTCCAGGATGAAGGGGCGACCCTCCTTGTCTACCCGCAGGTCCACCCGGGCGTAGCCCTCACAGCCGATGGCACGGAAGGCCTCCAGCGCCATGTTCCGCATCTCCGCGGCCAGGTCCTCTGGGATCCGGGCGGGGCAGATGGTCTGTACCGCATCGCGCTCCTTGACCGGGTACTCGTAGATCTCGCCCGGGAAGATGATTTCCTCTATGGGAAGGCAGTCATCGCCCAGCACGCCTATGGTGAATTCCCTACCCTGTATATACTCCTCGATGAGGACCGGCTCGTGGAAGGTGTCCATTACCCTGGCGACGGCGGCCCGGAGGGCGCGGTCGTCGCGGACGATGCTGTCAGCCCAGATGCCCATGCTGGAGCCTTCGCCCACCGGCTTCACGATCAACGGGAAGGATAGGCCTCCTCTATCGCCCTTGGGCCTTTGCCACACGGTGAAGGCCGGCGTGTTGATCCCACGGGCCAGAAAGAGCTGCTTGGCCAAGTCCTTTCTTATGCCCAGCACCTGGGCGCCCATGCCGGATCCGGTGAAGGGTTTCCCGGACATCTCCAACAGGGCGACGATATGTGCCTGCTTGGCCTTTTGGCTTACTCCCGTGGCCAGGTTGAAGACCACGTCGACGCGGGGCCTCTCGAGCTCTCGTACGAGGTCCGAGGTGGCCGGCAGGCCCACAACCTCGTAACCCCGGTCCTTTAGGGCTTTGACGACCGCCCGGTACGTCAGGTTGGCCTGCGTCGGTCCGTACCGGTTTTTCTTGATGGTCACCGCATCCATCTTGCCCGTCGGGTTATCGTAGACGACAGCTGCTCTCACCATAATCACCTCCCGCGCAAAAAAGTCTGATGGCCCCGGGTTCCGGGGCCATCTAAAGCTGCCCAATCTAGACTTACTAATTTCCCAAGGAGCGGCCCACAGAGCCCGCATGGACGCAGACTAGCACACCACTCTACATTAAATCATAATAACTATGGCTTTCTGTCACGTCAACATCCTATGCGCCGAGGCCAGCTCTATCACCAAAAGCTGTAAATGTAGCTTTAGCTAAAAGGGGCCTAGGTAGGGCCCTGATCTTGCGGAAGGGCGAGCCCTCAGCTCTTGTCCCTGAGGAAGTTCGTGATGGACCTGTCATAGGTTCTCTCAGCCTCCGTGCTGAAGAAGCACCCAGGTAGCTCTCCCGCCTCGCGGTGGTGGAGCACACAGGCGCAGCAGTTCCCCTTGCGGGGGCAGGTGGGATAGGTGCAGGTACAATTGTTGAGGTTTTCAGCCAAGTTCACGCATTCGCTCATAGGGCAATTCCTCCCCGAAGATTTTCTTACTGATTTCCGCAAGACCCGGTGTACCTCCTTCCACCGGAGCGGCAGCAGGTGGCCGGCAGCGTGGGAGCCCTGCTCAGAGACAGACAGGCGAGCGAGAGCGAGTTGACTCGCGGTGAGAGCCGTGTTACAATGAAATTCGCGCAAAAGCGTCCTTTCACGTGCTTCAAGCCGCTCAGTGCGAGGGTCTCAAAACGCCTCGCGGCGTACCCTGCCTGGCGAGCCAAAGGGAGGTATGGATATGTACGCTGTTGTGGAGACCGGTGGGAAGCAGTATCGGGTGAGTGAAGGAGATGTGATCAGGGTCGAGAAGCTGGCGGGAGAGCCGGGCGAAGAGGTCGTGTTCGACAAGGTCCTGGCCGTGGTCAAGAAGAACGGCGAGGTCCTTATAGGTTCGCCCTACGTAGAGGGAGCTGTGGTCAAGGGCACCCTCGCGGCTCAGGGCAAGGGCAGGAAGATCAGGGTTTTCAAGTACAAGTCTAAGGTCAATTATCGCAAGAGGTATGGCCACAGGCAGCCATACTCGGAGGTCAAGATACAGAGCATCGAAATCTAATCCGGGTCCGGCGGTGAGGCCATGTTGGAGGTCCGGGTGCATAGGAACAAACGGGGGTTTATAACCTCCTTTGAGGTAAAGGGCCACGCTGATTACGCCGAGCATGGTAGCGACATAGTGTGCGCCGGTGTCTCAGCCCTGACCCAGGCCGCCGTCTTAGGCCTCCAGCAGGTCTGCGGGCTCAAGATCCAGATGAAGAAGGCCCCCGGCGACATGGAGTGCCGGTTGCCGGCCATCGGTACCCCCGAACAGTATTCCCGGGGACAGGCTATTCTCGAATCCATGATTCTCGGGCTCAGGGGGATCGAAGAGGAATACGGTGATTATCTGGTGCTGATTGAGACCTTTGACAGCTTGGATTAGGCCGATTTGATGATATAATACATGCGTGCTTAGAGGAGGTGATTGGAGTGTTGAGGATAGATCTTCAGCTCTTCGCGCACAAGAAGGGTGTAGGTAGTTCCAGAAACGGTAGAGATAGCGAATCCAAGCGACTTGGCGTCAAGAGGCATGACGGCCAGTTCGTTACCGCCGGGAGCATCATCGTTCGTCAGCGTGGCACCAAGGTCCATCCCGGTGTGAACGTGGGCATCGGAGGGGACGACACTCTGTTCGCGAAGGTGGACGGGTACGTCGCCTTCGAGAGGAAGGGCAAGAACCGCAAGCAGGTCAGCGTGTACGAGCAGCCGGTCGTGACCGGATAAGGATCTAGCGAGAGAGGCGGCGCCGTCCTCACCTAGACGGTGGCCGTCTTTTCTTTCGCAGGGAGGATATGTAAAGAGTGAGGTTGAAGTATCCATGGGGGCCCGAAGGAGAGAGGCCTGTGACGGCCGAACCCGGAGGGTCATTTTCGCTCTAGGGGCACCGGTTACTGGCCTCAGGACCCAGCCCTGGTCAAGAACACCTTTGGTTTTGGCCCCTCCAGCCTCGTTGCCTAACCCTTACTGTACTGGCGTTTGTAACTGGAGGCGACAACAGCGGGATAAGAAGGCGGGTGATTCGACACGTTACATAGAGAGTGGGACCCTGTTGAGGAGCTCATACGGACTTGGCGGAATTACCGACATACCTTTGCGAACAGTGTGCAAGTGGTGAGGGGCTGGTTGCAACTTGGCAGGGTTGAGAGGGCTCTGGAGCACCTGTCTCAGATCAGTGAGGCGATAGCTGCTGAGGCGGCCCTCGTCAAGCTCTCTCCGGCCAGCTTTCAAGCCAGGGTAATCGCCCTGGCTGCCGAACTTGCCACGCGGCGAGTGCCTTTCGACTGTGTCGTTGAGGGGGGAAGCGTGGGCGAGGACGTACTGGCGGCCTGGGATGAGGTCGTATCGCAGGTTCTGCCAGTTGTCTCGGAAGGCTGGGCGCTCAGCCTCCGGGTAAGCGACGGCAGGGTGGAGCTGACCTGTAGGGCGGACCGACCTGACGCTCTGCATGAGCTGGCCGCTAATCTGGAGCACCTTCGCGGTGTGATCGTCCTTAGGTCTGAGGGGTTGGTGCGCTTGAGCATAGGGCGGGGAGAGGGAGATGTTCGTCGATAAGGCGAGGATCTACGTCAAGGGCGGAGATGGCGGCAGGGGAGCCGTGGCCTTTCGCCGGGAGAAATACGTGCCCTTCGGCGGCCCGAGCGGCGGCGACGGCGGCGATGGCGGCGACGTTATCCTGAAGGTGGACGAGGGGTTGCGTACCCTGGTCGACTTCAAGTACCAAAGGCACTTCAGGGCCGGCAGGGGACAACACGGCGGGGGGAAGAACAAGCACGGCGCTCGGGGTGAAGACCTGGTGATCAAGGTTCCCCCCGGCACCTTGGTCAGGGATGCCGACACGGGGGAGGTCCTGGCCGACCTGGTGGAGCCCGGCCAGGAGTGCTTGGTCGCCAGAGGCGGGCGAGGCGGGCGAGGCAACGCGCGCTTTGCTAGCGCCCGGCGTAAGGCGCCGCGTTTCGCCGAGAAGGGCGAACCCGGTGAGGAGCGCCACCTGTCCCTGGAGCTCAAGGTGCTCGCCGACGTCGGCCTGGTGGGCTTCCCAAACGCCGGCAAGTCCACCCTCATTTCCCGCATCTCGGCGGCCAAGCCCAAGATAGCGGACTATCCCTTCACCACGCTCACTCCCAACCTCGGCGTAGTCACGCGGGGTCCAGGCCGCAGTTTCACGGTGGCCGACATCCCGGGCCTCATCGAGGGGGCCCACCTGGGCAGCGGGCTGGGCCATGAGTTCCTGCGGCACATTGAGCGCACGAGGCTGCTGGTGCACGTCCTGGATCTCTCCGACATGACAGGGCGGGACCCGGTCGAAGATTTCCATAAGATAAACCGGGAGCTTGAGCTGTACAGCCCCGCGCTGGCCCGGCGGGAGCAGATCGTCTGTGCCAACAAGCTCGACCTGCCCGAGGCGCGGGACAAGCTGGCGCGGTTGACCCGGGAGCTCGAGGGCCGAAGGGTGGTCGGGATCTCCGCCGTGACGGGCGAGGGCGTGGAGCGTCTCCTCGACCTCATCGAGGAGAGGTTGAAGGTATTGGAAGAGAGGGTCGAGATAGAGGATGTTGGACGGAGCGTGGAGAAGGTATATTCGCTCAAGGACCTCAGGCCGTGGTTTATAGAAGAGGAGGACGGTCGCTGGGTCGTCAGGGGAAAGGTAGTAGAGCGGCTGGCGGCCATGACCGACTTCGAGAATGAAGAGGCGGTGAGGTACTTCCACCATCGTCTCCGGCGGATGGGAGTGGAGAGAGCGCTGAGGGAGGCCGGCGTCTCCGATGGAGATACGGTCTCTATCGGCGACATAGAGTTCGAATTCGTGGATGAGTAGGGGAGGTTCTATGGAACAGCGGAGAGGCAAGCCCGTCATAGGGATCATGGGCGGGACCTTCGACCCGATTCATTACGGACACCTGGTCACAGCGGAGGCTTCGCTGCATTCCTTTAAGCTCGACCGGGTCATCTTCGTCCCTACGGGCAAGCCCCCGCACAAGCGGGCCGTACCTACCGACGCCAAGCACCGCTATCTGATGACGGTGTTAGCCACCGTGACCAACCCGAATTTCGAGGTATCGCGAATCGAGATCGACAGGGAGGGGGTCAGCTACACCGTCGACACCATGCGGGAGTTCAGGCGGAGATACGGTCCCGATGCCACCCTATACTTCATCAGCGGGGCCGACGCCATCCTGGAGATCCTGACGTGGCGCGAGCCCGTGGGGCTGCTAGAGATCTGCCATTTCATCGCCGCGACGAGGCCCGGCTATCCCCTCGGGAGGCTCGAGAAGGTGTTGAATTCGCTGGAGGCGGGCGCCGAGAGGATTCACCCCGTTGAGGTCCCGGCCCTGGCCATCTCGTCAACGGACATCAGGAACAGGGTGAAGGAGGGCCGTCCTATACGGTACCTCGTGCCCGATACCGTTGAATACTATATCAGGAAGAACGGACTTTATCGCGAGGGCTGAACCTTGTTACCCTGTATGGTATACTAAAGTGTTGAGGGCTATACCGTAGGCGGCTCGGGGGTTGAGGCGGAGAGATAATGACCGAAGTGATGTATCATAGCCGCAGAGCTCGAAAATCCCAACGGAGATGGTTGAAGACCGCCGGCTGGGTGGTCTTGGCGCTCGGCCTGTTCGTCGCTATCGCCACCTTCACGGGGATTTATACCTTCCTGCGCGGTTTACAGGAGCCCGTGGTGGACGAGGAGACCGGCAAGCCCGTACCCACCGCCGAGGTTAGGCCGGGGGAGCCGGTTAACGTCCTCTTCCTCGGGGTGGACGCCAGCCGTGACCTAGGGCTTCCGGTGGACAGACGTAGGACGGATACGGTCATGGTGGCCAGCTTTGACCCGGAGAGCCGCAGGGTCGGCATCCTGTCTATTCCGCGAGACACCAGGGTGTTTATCGAGGGGCATGGGTATGAGAAGGTCGCCCACGCTCACGCTTACGGAGGGCCGGCCCTGGCCATGAAGGCCGTGGGCGAGTTTCTAGACCTGCCCATCCACTATTATGTGAGGACCGATTTCGAGGGCTTCAAGAACATCATCGACATCCTGGGCGGGGTAGAGATAGATATCGAGGAGCCCATGCACTACGAAGATAAGGCCGCCGACCTCTACATCCACTTCGAGCCTGGCCATTACATGCTGGACGGCGAGCAGGCCCTCCTGTA
>DFND01000014.1 GCA_002375895.1 Firmicutes bacterium UBA3576 | reverse complement strand
TCAAGGGTAACGGCGTACTCCTCGTAAACGGGGTGGACAGCGCCTTCATAGTGGGGACGCCGGGGCAGGGGCTCCGTTCGATCGATGAGCCCAAGGTGGAGACCGCCATCAGGGGCCCGCATGACGGGTTTATTGAGAACCTCCGGCAAAACGTATCCCTGGTCCGCCGCAGGATTCGGCATCCCTCCCTCAAGGTGGAGCTCATCAGCGTCGGGGAGCGGAGCCAGCAGGATGTAGCCGTGCTGTATGTAGACGGCGTGGTGGACCCGAAGCTGGTGGAGGAGGTGCGGTCCCGGCTGAAGTGCATAACCATAGACGCTATCCTTGACGCGGGCTACATCGAACAGCTCATTGAGGACGACTGGCTTTCCCCCTTCCCTCAACTTCTGATGACGGAGAGGCCGGACAAGGTCACCTCAGCCATCCTGGAAGGGCGAGTGGCGGTGCTGGTGGACCACTCCCCGGGCGCGTTGATCATCCCGGGCACCCTGGACTCCTTCTTCCACGCGCCCGAGGATCACTACTCCCGTTGGTTCGCCTCGTCGGTTATAAGGTCGGTGCGGTTTATCGGCACCTTTCTGGCCCTGGTGACACCGGGCGTCTATGTGGCCGTTACTTCCTTTCACCCAGACCTAGTATCGTCCAGCCTGATCCTCAGCGTAGCCGCGACGCGGGAGAGGGTGCCCTTCCCGGCCGTGGTGGAGGCCTTCTTCATGTTGGCGACGCTCGAGCTCCTGCGCGAAGCGGGTATTAGGTTGCCGGCGCCCATCGGTCAGACCATCGGCATCGTCGGCGCCCTGGTAATCGGTCAGGCGGCGGTGGCGGCGGGCATAGTGAGCTCTATCATGGTGGTCATCATCGCCTTCACGGCCATCAGCTCCTTCACCATGCCCAGCTACGAGATGGGGCTGGCCTTCAGGTTCTTCGCCCCCTGGGTGCTGATCTCGGCGGGGATACTGGGCCTCTACGGCTTGGTCATGGCCATGTTGTTCATCCTCACGCACCTCTCCTCCCTGAAGTCCTTCGGGGTCTCCTACCTGGCGCCATGGGCTCCCCGGCGCACCGGTGCGCTCCTGCGGGATACGCTGGTCAGGTCCCCGCTGGTGTACCAGTCGAGCCGGCCGGGCTTCTTGAAACCGCAAGATCGGCGGCGAATGGTGGACGAGCGGCGTGACAGCCAGGAATAAGGAGGGGTGCGACGTGGAGAGCATCACCCCGCATCAGTTCTACGCGCTCTTGGTGGTAGCCATACTGGAGTTAGGCACCATCCGGATTCCCAGGGCCTTGGCCGAGGCGGCGGGCGCTGACGCGTGGCTCTCTGCGATCGCCGTGTTCGTCTTCTTGACCCCGGTGGTGCTCATTAACCTGGTCCTGGCCAGGCGGTTTCCGGACGAGTATTTTCCCTCCTACAGCAAGAGGATCCTGGGCAGTTTCCTGGGAGGGGCCCTCTCCTTTCTCTACGCCGGGTACTGGGCGGTCTGGATGTCACTGGTTCTCATCGAGTTCGGGCACATAGTGCGGGTCGTCCTCCTGGAGAAGACCCCGAGTGAACTGGTAGTCCTGTACATGCTCCTGGTGGGCCTCTACCTCGCCCGGCAGGGCCTCGGCCCCATCGCCAGGTCGGCGGAGATACTTCTACTGGTGGTCATACTGGTGGTGGTCTTCAGCCTCACCCTTACCGTCGCCGCTGGCGGGCTGGAGTTCACGAGCTTCCTGCCTTTCTTGGCCGACGGGCCGCTGCCGCCTCTCAAGGCGGGCCTGCGGGCGGTGGGGGAGGTCCAGGGAGTCGCCCTCCTGTTGGTTCTGTACCCCTTCCTGCGACGAAAGGCGCAGGCCCTGCGGGCGACGGTGGCGGCCATGTGGGGAACGGTGGCCGTCATCGTGGTGGGGTTGGCCGTCGTCACCCAGGCAGCTCTGGGGGTAAGCGAACTAATCAACACCGTCTGGCCCGTTCTCAGCCTGGAGCGGGTCGTCAAGATACCCTTCCTCGAACGCCTTGATATCGTCTTCCTGATGTTCTGGGCTACCGCGGTGTTCACCACTGTGGTAATAGCGCTCTACGGCTCGGCCCACATGCTGGCCGGGGCGCTCGGCTTTAAGACACATCAGGTCCTCCTGTTTCCGCTGCTGGTGGTGACCTTCCTCATGAGCTCCGCTGAGATTCCGCAGGCGACGCTGGAGGTCCTCGGTCAAGCCTTCGGTTTCGTGACCTTGGCCTTTACAGTATTCTTCCCCGGCCTCCTGTTATTGGTCGCCGCCCTGCGGGGCGTTGGGGGGGTGCGGGGATGAGACGGTCGCTCGCCCTCGTCATCCTGCTATTGTCTTCCGCTATTCTCATCGGTTGTTGGGACAGGGTGGAGCTGGAGGAGAGGGCCTTCATCATGACTATTGGCATCGACCTGGTGAAGGCGGAGAAGACCGAGCCCCTGGAGGACACGGGCGTCTGGCAGGAGGAGCCCCCTCCCCAGGCGGCAGAGTTGCCCTCGGCTCGCAAGGAGGTGCGGCAAGGGGGGGACGTCACGGGGCTACCCGCAACCCCGATACCTGGGCCTGGCAAGGAGAAGATGTACAAGGTGACCGTTGAGATCGCCAATCCGGGGGCGATGGGCGGCGACCAGGGGGGAGGTGGCGGCGGTGGCGGGGCCTCCGCCCCCGCCAACTGGGTGCTCAGCACTACGGGGGATACTATCAGTGAGGCCATCTCAGAGCTTGCCACCAGGACCGGCCGTCGCCCCTATCTCGGCCACCTCATGATGATCGTCGTGGGCGAGGACGCGGCGCGGGAAGGGCTCGGTGGCGTCATCGACTTCTTCGTGAGGAGCGGGGAGGTGACCAGGACCGCCAAGTTCATGGTGGCGGCGGGCGAGGCCGCCGACGTGCTGAAGGTCAAGCCGAAGCTCGACAGGCTGATCGCGGTGTACCTTGAGAGAACCCTTCAGAGCAGGGAGGTTACATCGCGCTTCCGAGAGAGGGATCTCAACAGGCTGCTCAGGGACCTGCGTTTTGACAACGCGACCCTGGTGGCCCGGGTGACCCCCTTCGAAGAGGAGGCCAAGGTCGCTGGGGCCGGTATCATCGCTGGGAACCGGCTGGTGGGCTACCTGGGCGAGGCAGAGACCAGGGCGGCCCTGTTGATATTGGGCGAGCTGGCGGGCGGGACCCTGGTGATACCCTGTCCCGACGAGGACGGCGGTAGGGTGACCTATCTCCTCGATGAGGCCACGCGAACCATCCGGCCTGAATGGCGCGAGGACCACCTACACTTTAGCGTAGAGATCGAGATGAGCGGCAGGGTGGCCGAGAGGACGTGTCCCTCGCCTATCAACCCCCAATTCCTGGCCAAGGTCGGTGAAGGGGTGGCGGCCCAGGTCGAGCGGGAGGTGACCTTCGTCCTGAAGAAGCTCCAGAGGGACTTCGGCGCGGACGTGCTGCAGCTGGGTGAGGAGCTTTGGCGAAGGGATCCCAAGCTGTGGAGGCGTATCGACTGGCGGCAGGAGTTTCCCCGTGCCACCTTCGACATAAAGGTAAAGGTGAAGGTGACGGCCTATGGGCAGTCCACATAGGAGGTGGGCGGATGGATACGTTGTTTAAAACGTGGACTGAGCTGGCCACTGTTCTCGACGGGTTCCTCACCAGGTGGGATTACGCGGTGGCCCTGGCCAGCGCGCTGGGAATGCTCACCTTCGACCGTATCGAGATGGCGGACAAGGGGATGAACAGGGAGGCCCGTTTCGCTACCCTTGGGGGGCTGACCCTGCTGGCCCTCACTCTGGTCATCATTGTCGCCGTCAAGATCACCGTATCCTCGGGGGGAAGCTAGGTGCCCGGCTTAGAAGGCGTGTCTGCCCTGGCCATAAGAGCCGCCGTCATATACTTCTACGTACTGATCGTGACCCGCCTCCTGGGCAAGAGGGAGATCGGCCAGGTCTCCCCCTTTGATTTCGTGGTGGCGATCATGATCGGAGAGCTGGCCGTGGTGGTGGTGGAGAATACCGACAGGCCGCTGCTCGACGCCATGGTTCCCATCGCCACCATGGCGATCATTCACATAGGCATCTCCCTTCTGTCCCTAAAGAGCGTCTTCGCCCGCAGGCTCCTCAGCGGCTCCCCGACGATAGTCATCGAGAGGGGACGAATCGTAGAGAAGGGCCTCAGGGGATTGAGGATATGCCTTGACGACCTCTTGGCGGCCCTTAGGGAGAAGAACGTGACCTCCCTCGACGAGGTGGAGTACGCCATATTAGAGAACACCGGTAAGCTCAGCGTCATCCTGAAGTCCGCCAAGAGGCCGGTGAGGTGTGAGGACCTCGGGGTCACCACGGAGTATGAGGGCCTGCCCTACATCCTAGTGGTGGACGGGAGGGTGGACCGCAGGGCCATGGCCGAGGCCGGGGTTACTGAGGAGTGGCTGCGTGAGGAGCTCCGCAAGCGGGGCATCGAGAGGATAGAGGACGCCTTCGTGGTGAGCCTCACCCCCAAGGGAGCTCTTTACGTCTCGCCCCGATCTGGCGAGGGACCTCACAGAACCACCATCTGAACACGTATATTTCCCCTCCGGCGTTAAGTATTATTTAAAGGTCGACCCGTGGGGCCGGTGGCCAGGGCACACCCCGCTGGCTGTACCGCCCCGCTACGTCACGTTCCATCGTCCCTGAACTGCCCCGGATGAGGAGGCGAGAGAGTGGACTGGCACACCATGGCCGTGGAGGAGGTATCCAGGGTCCTCCGGTCGGATCCCGAGACCGGGCTCTCCCAGAAGGAGGCCGCGCGACGTCTTGAGGAGTTTGGCCCCAACGCCCTTGAGGAGCACAAGGGCCCCTCCATCGTCAAGATGTTTTTACGTCAGTTCAACGACACGATGGTGCTGGTCCTCCTCGGGGCGGCGTCCCTCAGCTTCTTCCTGGGCGAGATGGTCGACGCCGTGACCATAACGGCGATCGTGATGCTGAACGCCCTGCTGGGCCTCCTGCAGGAGTACCGGGCCGAGAGGTCCATTGAGACGCTGAAGGAGCTCTCCGCCCCGATGGCCCGGGTGGTGCGGGACGGCCACGTCCAGGAAATCGCGGCCACTCAGGTCGTGCCAGGAGACGTGGTCTTGCTCGAGGGGGGTAATAGGGTCCCGGCGGACGCGCGGGTGCTGGTGTCAACAGGGCTCGAGGTGTCCGAGGCCGCCATAACCGGAGAGTCCCTACCGGTTCGGAAGGGGTCGACGGCGCTGTCCGATCCTGGCACGACCCTCGGCGATCGGACCAACATGGTCTACATGGGCACCACGGTAACGCGGGGGAGGGGCCGGGCCATGGTCGTGGCTACCGGCATGGATACGGAGATGGGGAACATAGCCCACCTGATCGAGGAGGCCGGGCGAGAGGAGACGCCGCTCCAGAAGCGCCTGGCCGTCCTGGGCCGGTACCTGGTCGTGGTGTGTCTCGCCGTATCGGCGGTGGTGAGCATCACGGGTTACCTTCACGGCGAGACCTTCTACCGCATGTTCCTCGCCGGGATAAGCCTCGCGGTGGCCGCCATCCCCGAGGGCCTGCCGGCCATCGTCACCATCTGTCTCGCCCTGGGCGTACAGCGGATGGTTCGCCGCGGCGCTATAATCAGGAGCCTCCCCGCCGTGGAGACGCTGGGCTGCGCCACCGTGATTTGCTCGGACAAAACAGGGACCCTGACCCGAAACGAGATGACCGTCGTGACGGTGGTGACGCCTGAAGGCCAATACGAGGTCACCGGGCACGGTTATGATCCCCGCGGTCGGTTCCTCGAGGAGGGCAAGCCCGTGGCCCCCGCGGGAGAGCCTGTGTTGGTCAAACTGCTCGAGACGGGGTACCTCTGCAACAACGCCTGGCTTGAGCGGAGGGGGCCCGGCGTATGGGAGATACAGGGAGATCCCACCGAGGGAGCCCTTAAGGTCCTGGGGACCAAGGGCGGCATCGCCCGCCGGGCCGAGGCATTGGAGAGGGTGGCGGAGGTGCCCTTCGAGCCGGAACGGCGCATGATGTCAGTGATCTGCAGGGGTCATGGTGGGCTGTGGCTGTACGCCAAGGGGGCGCCGGCGACCATCCTGGCCCGGTGTTCCCACTACCTCGGGGAGAAGGGCCCAAGGCCGCTGACCGGTGTGGTGAGGGACAGGTTCTTACGGCAGGCGGATGCGCTGGCCGGCGAGGCCCTCAGGGTGTTGGCCCTCGCCTACCGGGAGGTCCGGGCGGTCCCCGCTCCGGACGCGCTCCCCAACCTGGAGGAAGGGCTCACCTTTCTCGGCCTAGTGGGCATAATCGACCCGCCCAGGCCTGAGGTGGGCGAGGCCGTGCGGATCTGTCGCAGGGCCGGGATCAGGGCCGTGATGATCACCGGCGACCATAAGTACACGGCGGCGGGGATCGCCGCCCGCATAGGCCTGCCCGTTGGGGAGCGGCGGGTTCTCACCGGCGACGAGGTCGACCGGATGAGTGACTATGAGCTAGAGAGGAGGTCGGCCGAGGTAACGGTCTACGCCAGGGTGTCCCCGCGCCACAAGCTCAGGATCGTGCGGGCGCTCCGGTCGGCGGGCGAGATAGTGGCCATGACCGGCGACGGCCTCAACGACGCCCCGGCGGTCAAGGAGGCTGACATCGGGGTGGCCATGGGGCGGACGGGGACGGACGTGACCAGGGAGGCGGCGGATATGGTGCTGGTGGACGACAACTTCGCCACGATCGTCGCCGCTGTGGAGCAGGGGCGGGGGATATACGACAATATCAGGAAGTTCATCCGATATCTCCTGGCCTGTAACGTGGGGGAGGTCCTGGTGATGTTCCTGGCGTCGATCCTGGGGCTGCCGCTGCCTCTGTTGCCCATTCAGATCCTGTGGGTCAACTTGGTAACAGATGGGCTGCCCGCAGTGGCCCTGGGCGTTGACCCGACCGACCCAGATATCATGCAGAGGCCCCCGCGGGCGCCGCAGGAGGGGGTCTTCGCCCGGGGGCTCGCGGGGCAGATCCTGCTCCGGGGTGCCCTCATCGGCCTTAGCACCCTCGCCGTGTTCATCTGGGGGAATCTGCTCACCGGTAGCGTTAGCGAGGCGCGGACCATGGCCTTTGCCTGCCTGGTGATGTCGCAGCTCCTGCACGCCTTCGACTGTCGTTCGGAGACGAGGACGGTGTGGGACATGGGCCTCTTCACCAACCCCTACCTGTGCGGTGCGGTGATGATCTCGCTGGGCATGCTCCTGGCGGTGATCTACCTGCCCTTCCTCCAGCCGGCCTTCAAGACCTACCCCCTGAGCGCGTTGGACTGGGGGATCGTAATGCTGGTGGCCGGAATAGTCCAGATCGCGCTGGGCCTCAGGCGAATGGTCAGCGGGAGAGGCCCTCGGGTCACGGCTTTCCGAGTATTCCCCACTAGCGGTAATGGTATATAATAATAACCAGCTTGAGGCAGGGAGGAGAGCCCATGCGGTTTACTAAGATGCACGGGCTTGGCAACGACTACATTTTCATCGACGGCACAACCCATGACCTTGAGGGCGTTGACCTCGCCGAGCTGGCGGTGAAGATGAGCGACAGGCACTTCGGGGTGGGAGGCGACGGCATTATCCTCATCCTCCCCTCGCGGGTAGCTGACTTCCGTATGCGCATCTTCAACTCGGATGGGAGCGAGGCCGAGATGTGCGGCAATGGCGTGCGTTGCTTCGCCCGGTACGTGTACGACAGGGGATTGACGACCAAGACCGAGATCACCGTGGAGACGCTGGCCGGCGAGATTCGTCCCAGGCTCCTGTTGGAAGGGGGCGAGGTCAGGGCGGTGAGGGTAAACATGGGATTGCCCCGCTTCGACCCCGCTAAGATACCCGTGGTGGGCGATTTCGCCTCTGAGGGCACGGGACCGGTGCGGGTGAAGATCCCGCTGGACGACGGGACCGCTGACGGCTACGCGCTCTCGATGGGGAACCCCCACTGCGTCATCTTCAGCCAGGAGGCTGGCGTTGACATGGCCAGGTCCCGGGGCCCGCTCGTGGAGGCCCTGTCGATGTTCCCCCATAGGGTGAACGTCGAATTCGCTAGGGTCGAGGGTCCCTCCGAGCTCGCCGTGTACGTCTGGGAGAGGGGGGCGGGCTTCACCCTCGCCTGTGGGACGGGTGCGTGTGCCGCCGTCGTGGCGGCCCTCAGCCGAGGGCTCGTGCGCGGGCCTGTCGTCCGCGCGCGGTTGCCTGGAGGGGAACTAGCCATCGAGTGGGACGGGTCGGGCCCGGTGTACCTGACCGGGCCGGCTGAGTTCGCCTTTGAAGGTACCTACCTGGGCTCTATACCGAGACGAAAGGAGAGGAGTGGAGGATGAGAGCTGCCCGGCGGCTGGACAGGATACCGCCTTATCTCTTCGCCGAGTTGGATAAGAAGCGGCAGGCAGCCCTGGCCAGGGGCCTGGATGTGATCAACCTGGGAATCGGGGATCCCGATATCCCGACCCCAGACCACGTGATCAGGCGCATGCAGCGGGCGGTGGAGAACCCGGCCTACCATCAATACCCCGCCTACGAGGGCTCCCGCGACTTCCGGGCCGCGGTGGCGGACTGGTACCGGGAGAGGTTCTCCGTACAGCTCGACCCCGACAGAGAGGTAATGACCCTGATCGGTTCGAAGGAGGGCATCGCCCATATCTTCTGGGCTTATGTCGACGAGGGGGATTACGTGTTGCTCCCCGACCCGGGCTACCCCGTCTATCGGACTCACACCCTGCTCTGCGGGGGCCGGGTTTATCCCCTACCTCTGGTGAAGGAGAGGGGGTTCTTGCCCGATCTCGCGTCGGTCCCCCGGGACGTAGCCGAGAGGGCGAAGATACTGTTCCTGAACTACCCCAATAACCCGACCGCCGCGGTGGCGGACCTGGACTTCTTCCGGCGGGCGGTGGACTTCTGTAGAGAACACGATATACTGCTCTGTCACGACGCCGCGTACTCGGAGATCACCTTCGATGGGTACGTGGCCCCCAGCGTTCTCCAGGTGGAGGGGGCCAAGGAGGTGGCCATCGAGTTCAACTCGCTGTCCAAGCCCTTCAACATGACCGGGTGGCGCCTGGGCTTCGCCGTGGGCTCTGCGGACGCAGTTCACAACCTGGGGGTCATTAAGACCAACACCGACTCAGGGCAGTTTACCGCCGTACAGGAGGCCGGCGTAGAGGCGTTGCGCAACTCCCCTGGCGATTTCATAGCTCAGATGTGCGAGGTTTATCGACGGCGCCGAGACCTCGTGGTAGAGGCCTTAAACCGCATCGGCTGGAACCTCGACAAGCCCCTGGGCTCCTTCTACCTCTGGGCCCCTGTGCCGGCCGGCTACACCTCTGCGAGCTTCGCCGCGGAGCTGCTGGAACATACCGGGGTGATGGTGTCGCCGGGCTCACTGTACGGGGAGAGCGGCGAGGGTTACTTCCGCATATCCCTTACGGTGAGCGATGAACGTCTGGCTGAGGCCATGAACCGGATCGAAGCTCACCTTGCTAGCTGAGGAACGGAGGAAGAGGGGACGTGAAGGTAAACAGCATGACCGGTTACGGCCGGGATGAGGCCGCGGCAGCCGGCTGGAAGGTCGTCGTAGAGGCCCGGTCGGTGAATCACAGGTTTCTGGAGATAGTCGTGCGGGTACCGAAGGACATGCTCGCCCTCGAGGAGATGATGAAGCGTGAGGTCGCTGCTTGGGTGAGCCGAGGCCGTATTGACCTCTTCCTTTCGGCTGTCGACGAAGGGGACAGGCCCCGGCGCGTCTCTGTTGACAAAGGACTGGCCATCGCATATGATAAGTGCCTGAAGGAACTGGCGGACGTGCTAGGTTATGACGGCCGAGCGGGCCTGATGGACATCGCGGCGCTCCCGGAGGTCCTGCGGGTCGAAGAACAGGCTGTGGACGTGGAGGCGCTCTGGCCAGTGGTCAAGGAGGCGCTTGCGGGGGCCATGCGCGGCATCTGCGAGATGCGCTCGGCCGAGGGGCGGAATCTGGCCGAAGATATGTTGGGGCGGCTGGAGAGGGTAGAGGAGCTGGCCGCCCAGATCGATAGGCGGGTCCCCGCGGTCACCGAGGGGTACCGCCGCCACCTGTTGGAGAGGATCGAGGAACTGGGCGCCGGGGCGGCCCTTGATAGCGACCGAATTGAGTTGGAAGTGGCCCTCTTGGCGGAGAGGTCCAACATTACGGAAGAGCTGGTGCGGATCAGCAGCCACACGGGCCAGTTGAGGCAATGCCTCGAGGCCGGGGGGACCGTGGGGCGGAAGATAGAGTTCATCCTCCAGGAGATTCACCGGGAGGTCAACACCATCGGGTCGAAGGCCGCTGATTCCATCATCGGTAACCTGGTGGTGGAGATCAAGAGCGAGCTCGAGAAGATGAGGGAGCAGGCTCAGAATATCGAATAGGAGAATTACGGAGGGATCGGGATGGACGTTAAGTTAGTGAACATAGGGTTTGGCAACATCGTGGCGGCGAACCGCATCGTGGCCATCGTCAGCCCGGAGTCGGCGCCGATCAAGAGGATAATAGGAGAGGCGAGGGATAGGGGGCTCCTGGTGGACGCCACGTACGGACGCCGGACGCGATCGGTTATCATCACCGACAGCGACCACGTGATCCTCTCGGCCGTGCAGCCCGAGACCGTTGCCCACAGGTTGACCGCGAAGGAAGCAGGGGCGGAGGTCTGAGGGGTTGGCGGGGGAGTGGGCTCTCCCGTCCAGCTCGAGGGGACTCCTCGTTGTTGTATCAGGCCCCTCAGGTGTCGGGAAGGGCACGGTCAGGAGACATCTGCAGGAACTGCTTCCCGAGCTGACCTACGGGGTGTCGGTCACTACCAGGCCGCCGCGACCGGGGGAGAGGAACGGGGTTACATACCATTTCGTCTCGGTTGAAGAGTTCGGGAAGATGCGTGATGCAGGTGAGCTGGTCGAGTGGGCGGAGGTTTATGGAAATTATTACGGCACGCCCAGGCACCCCATGGAGGAGCTCCTGGCGCAAGGTCGAGATGTAATTATCGAAAAGGACGTCCAGGGGGCTAAGACCCTGATGGGGATTTACCCCGACGCCGTCTACGTGTTCATCCTTCCCCCTAGCTTGGAAGAATTGAAGAGGCGGATACACGATCGGGGGACCGACCCGGATGACTCGATAGCATTACGACTGAGGAAGGCCGAGGAGGAGATGGCGGAGGTCGTACGTTATCACTACGTTATCGTCAATGACGACGCCAGAAAGGCGGCGAGTTTGCTGCGCTCCATAATCGAAGCCGAGAGATGCAAGGTCTCACGTCTCTTTGGGGGTGGATAGAGATGCGGCAACCTTCTCTTGACCAGCTCAACGAGGTGGTAGATAACAAGTACGCTTTGGTCGTTGCGGTGGCCCGCAGGGCCAGGCAACTGGCTGACGGCGCTACGCCTCTCGTCGACGGCCTAGAGACCAGCAAGCCGGTTACGCTGGCCTTGGAGGAGATCGCCAAGGGATTGATTATCTGCGAAGCTCCGAAGGACGGAGTGAAATAGTCGGTACGGCAAAGCCCGGCGTCGACGACGTCGGGCTTCTGATGGGCGCCCTTCAGGTGCCTGCACGCGCCCGGCGCCGGTAGTCCTGCCTTTGCTTGCGGAGGCCCTGAGGCGCTGGAGCCCGGTACGGGGCGTAGGCTTCGCATGTTACGATGCTTTGAGGTGGCCGGCCTTAGAGGAAACGGAGGATCAGCGCCACCAATCCTGCGGCCACCAGGGGCCCGGTGGGGACCCCGTGCAGGAGGACAGTGCCGGCTATGGAGCCCAGGAACAGCCCCACCGCCACCTCCGGGTGGAGCTTGAGCAACCTGACGCCGCCCGCGGCGAGATAGGCCGTGGCAATGCCCACTAGTATGGCCACCCATCCCCGAGTATGGGTAAGCCCGGACTTCAAGGCGGCCCATCCGGCCTCTCCTGTGACGTACGGGGTTAATACGGCGCTGATCATGAGGATCAGGCCGAGGCGCAGCCCCGACCTCTCCAGGGCGCGTATGACGGGTTCCAACCTGAGGTAGTCGAGGATAACGAGCAGCCCGGCGCTGACCACAACGAGGTCGTTCCTCCCTATCAAACGCAACAACACTACTCCCAACTGCTGATGTTGGGAATAGTGTTGTTGGGTTTGATAGGGAGGAACGACCTC
>DFND01000026.1 GCA_002375895.1 Firmicutes bacterium UBA3576 | reverse complement strand
CTGAGACGCCGCCTTCGCATGTGCCTCTGGAAACAGTGGAAACGGGTTCGGACGCGCTACCGCGAACTGCGCGCACTGGGTCTACCAGAATGGGTTGTGCATCAGTTTGCAAATGCCCGCAAAGGACCCTGGCGAATGGCCCATGGGCCAATGAACAGAGCCCTGGGCATCGCCTATTGGAAAGCCCAGGGCCTCATGAGNNCGGGACTTCCTGCAGAAACGGTTAAAACTCAAGGTTAATGAGCAGAAGAGTAGCGTGGACCGGCCGTGGAAGCTCAAACTCCTGGGGTTCAGTATGTACAAGAGCAAGGGGAAGGTCCTCATTCGCCTGGCTCCCGAGAGCCTCAGGCGAGTGAAGGACAAAGTCCGGGAGTTCACCTCCCGGACGAAGCCCCTGAGTATCGAAGCGCGGATTCGGCGCATCAACGCTTACCTGGGTGGATGGCTGGGGTACTTCGCCTTGGCTGAAACCCCCAGCGTCTTTCGGAGCCTCGAGGAATGGCTGAGACGCCGCCTTCGCATGTGTCTTTGGAAGCAGTGGAAGCGGGTCCGGACGCGTTACCGCGAGCTACGCGCATTGGGCTTACCGGAATGGGTCGTCCACCAGGTCGCGAACGCTTGCAAAGGCCCTTGGCGTATGGCGCATGGGCCACTGAACCACGCCCTGGGTATCGCTTACTGGAAAGCCCAGGGCCTCATGAGTTTAACCGCACGTTACCAAAGCATTCGTCAAGCTTGGTGAACCGCCGTATACCGAACGGTACGTACGGTGGTGGGAGAGGACGGGGGCTAGCCGCCCCCTCCTACCCGATTACAACGATACAGCCCCTGGGCGTTAGGTCAAGTTATATCGTTATTTGATGGATAACGCGATTCGGCAGACATCGAAAAAACCATACTAATCACCCTACTTCCGATGGCTAATCATGCAATGCTTTGGGTGTTAGGCCTTGTACGGTGGGGGATGTGGCTCTTTCTACCAGAAAGTTTTCGCCCGGTGCTCTATGCAAATTCTTCCTTCTCTGGCATCCATTGAGAAGGAATTGTGAATAGTATGCCGAATCGCTTTGTAAATACAGTCCATCAAGTGGGGGTTTGGAATCTCGTACGGATAGGGAAGTCAACAGATCTTTCGAGGAGATGGTTCGCCAGAAAATAAAGGAGGCCATAATTGAACGTCAAATAGCCCCCAACAAAAGGTTGACTGAGAGCGAGTTGGCAGAGCACTGTAGGCAAGCCGTCCCAGCAGGGGTGCGCTGAAGCGGCTGGCAAGCGAGAACTTGCACACGCTCGTACCCAACAATAGAGCCTTCGGCCTCCACCCCCCACCATCCAAGAAGTTGAGAATGCCTCTTCGATAAGGTTGGTGCTCGAAGGCCTTTCTCCCAGTGTTGATGCAAAGACAATTACATCTCAAGACCGAGACCCGTGAAGAGTGCGTTGCTTAAGGAGGCCGAAGCTTACCGTTCCGCGGACCGACAACGTGCTTTCAGGTTTAGCCGCCAGCGCCATCCAATTATTGCCACCTCGATCCATAACCCATACCTTATCAACTTCCTGCACCAAATTTACGCGCACACTGATGTTCATTTGATTTTCTTGGACAGATTGCCTGAGGGCGAGGCCAGGTCTCCGCGAGAGCATGCTCAAATTATCCAGACACTTAAGGACGGCTCACCCCAAGGCACCCATCAAGGCGACGGATGAGATATTGTCTCCACTCAAGACAACCTCAATTTCGACCTGCTACAGTTTACGGCGGCCCTCTCTTATATGTCGCCTTTGGAATGAGATGTTAACACCTTGAGATGCAGATGCATTCGCCGAGTGGCAGGCTAACGCAATCATTTCATGACGAAGGGAGGTCCTTGTTATGAAGGTCTTGGTCCTGGGTGGTTGTGGTTTGCAGGGAAAGGCGGTGCTCCAGGATCTTTCTAGGAGCCCTCAGGTTAAAGAAATTGTCTGTGCGGACGTTAATCCCAAAGGGCTTGAACCCGCTAAGAAGTACTTAGACATGACAAAGATCAAAATCCGGGAATTAGATGCGCGAGACAAAGATGCCCTTCTATCAGTAATGAAGGATGGGATCGATGTGGTCATCGATGTCCTTCCCATTGATTTCCTCGGAACTGTCGCCGAAGCAGCCCTGGAAGCGGAGGTTCATCTGGTTAATACTTTGGAAGGGCACATGATGCCGGATGATCTTCATGAAAGGGCGGTTGAAAGAGGTCTTACTATAATGCCCGAGTCGGGTCTTGACCCGGGAATTGATTTGATCTTGTGTGGCTATGGAGCCAGCGAAATGGACGAAGTCCTCGAACTACACTCGTATTGTGGGGGGATACCGGAAGTCGATGCTGCTAACAATCCGCTGAAGTATAAGATAACGTGGACCTGGGATGGTGTTCTGCTGTCATATAAACTGCCCGCAAGAATAATGCGAGATGGCGAGATAATCGATATTCCCGCCAAAGATCAGTTTGCGAGGCAATGGATCGGGCGGCTCGATTTCCCCGGGGTAGGGGAATTGGAAGCAATACTCAACGGGGACGCGATAATTTTCGCCGAACACCTCGGGATTGTAGATACCGTCAAGAACACCACAAGGTGTTCGCTAAGATGGCCAGGCCACAGCGAATTTTGGAAGAAGCTCGTGGATCTAAACTTCCTAAGCGATGAGCCGGTAAATGGGCTACCGTTCAAACTCACTCCCCATCAATTCATGGTGAAGCACCTGGAACCACAGCTGCAATACGAAGATGATGAACGAGACCTGGTAATCATGCGGAACGTCATCATCGGGATCAAGGAGGGGAAGATGACGAAGATTATCTTCGACTTGTTGGATAAAAGGGACATGGAAACTGGCCTTTTCGCTATGAACCGGACGGTGGGTTACACGGCGAGCATAGTAGCCCAGATGATCGCTACCGGCGAAATCAACCGACGTGGCCTGTTAACAGCGGTAAGAGATATACCTTATAAGCGTTTCCTGGAGGAGATCAGAAAACGGGGGATCAAAATCACAAAGAGAACCGAGGTCATAGAAAAGGGATGAAGACTCAATGAGACGGCACCTCTTGTAACTTACCGCTTGGCAATACGCTAGGACCGCCCAAGCCCTCAGAATTGTATCACCGTTCTACGAAGGGCCCATCCGACTGTGACACCTGAAGTTTCACAGCCTACCGTGTACGTTACGCATTCCGGCCAATCCGACCAGTGATTTCGGAAAGTTCCGTCCACCTGGTCCAGTCGATTCCGACCACTGAATCCGGAAAGTCGCGACCAGTTGGTCGGAGCGAAGCGAATGCTCGTGTGCCAATGAATGGGTAGCTGAGGTGGCTATGATCTTAGACCGAGTGTGGCTACGGTCGTCGATGATCCCGAGTACATCCCTGGCATCAGGTGGAAGAGCCAGCCCCCAGTCGTTCAGAACAAGCTCGTTTGTTCAACAACCTGGGGTAAGAGCCGTCCCTGTTGGCCATGGCCAGCTCAGAAAGAGCCTGGGGACGCGGTAATAGCGAGCCCTGAAGCCATGCCAGCAAGCCGCGTTGGCCAGTGCGCAGGCAATAAAGGTCTTGCCCACGCCGGTGGGCCCGGTGCTCAGGACATTTTATGGTGGGCCACGATCCACTCACAGTTAGCAAGGCTGCGGAAACCGCCTGGTCCACGAGGAGAATGTCAGTAGTCGATGTCCTCGATGCAGGCCGGAAGGCGTAGTTTGGCCTCCTTGAGAAGTGGCCTAAAACGCCGACCGTCCATACACGAGCTGGCCGACTTCGAGAGAAGACGCCGCGGCCGGGGCGTGAAGGAGTAGCCCGGAGCCCGGGCCGACAAGACGCTCAGAGACAGATAGCTACAATAGTGACAAAAAAGCCCAAACTTGCCAAGTAGCGGCAGGAGTTGGGAGCCTTTGGCCGAAGTATTCAAAACATAAGTAATAGCGATTGTCTTCTAAAAAGCGCAACGGACAAGCATCGTCAACATTGCGAAAATCGGTGCTTGTGTTATTTTTCTACTCTTTAAAGTGTGCAGGGGGGAAAGCAAGGGGGCCAATCACCATGTCAATGGAGGAGGTGGTGCAGGGGCAAGGACCGAGGTTTTTACGTAATAGGGACTAGGTTTGCGCATCAAATCGAAGGAGGAGATGCCTAGTGGAGTATGGATTCCTGTCAGTTATCCCGCCCTTGTTGGCCATCATACTGGCCATAGTTACCAGGCAGGTTCTATTGTCGCTGTTCTTGAGCGTATGGGTCGGAGCGCTGTTCCTGGCCAATTACAACCCCGTGACAGCGTTCCTCAACACTACACAGACCTACATCGTGGGCTCAGTGGCCGACAGCTGGAACGCCGCCATCCTCGTCTTCGGTTTTGTGATGTTCGGGATGTGCGCGGTTGTCGCTCGTTCGGGCGGCGCCAAGGCCATAGCCAATTGGTTCATGCAGAGGAGCAAGCACTCCGGCAGCGGGCAGCTGGTGGCCTGGTTGATGGGGCTCATCATCTTCATAGACGACTATGTCAACACCATGGTCGTGGGCAACACCGTGAGGCCGCTTACCGACAAGCTCAAGATCTCGCGTGAGAAGTTGAGCTACATCGTGGATAGCACCGCCGCGCCGGTCTCCAGCATGGCCATCATATCCAGCTGGATAGGCTACGAGATGGGGTTGATCAGGGACGCTTTCGAGAAGCTCGCCATAGACTGGGGTATCTACTTTACCTTCCTCCAGACCATACCCTTCAGGTTCTACAGCATCTTCGCCCTGTTCCTGGTCTTGTTCATAGCCCTGCAGAGAAGGGATTACGGCCCCATGTACGCGGCAGAGGTTAGGGCCAGGACCACGGGTAAGGTGCTCAGGGACGGAGCTACGCCGCTGGTGTCGAGGGAGATGACGGAGATGGAGCCGCCCGAGAAAATCCCCCTGCGGGCTTACAACTTCATCATTCCCATCGTAGCGCTCATAGTCTTCGCCGTAGTCGGTATGTGGTACACCGGCGGTGGGGCCGAGGGCGCCACCTTCATGGACGCCATCGCCAATGCTGACGCCGCCGTAGCGCTGGTCTGGGCGAGCATGGCCGGTAGCGTTCTGACCATCGCCATGGTAGTGGGCCAGAGGATCCTGACGCTGCAGGAGGCCATAGACGCCTGGGTAAACGGAGCCAAGTCGGTGGTCATGGCCTGTATGATCCTCATACTCGCCTGGTCACTGGGTAGTGTCATCGACGAGCTGGGTACGGCCAACTACATCGTGGGATTGGCTGAGGGCATAGTAGCACCGGCCCTGGTCCCCGTGTTGATCTTCCTCGTATGCGCCGCCGTATCCTTTGCGACGGGCACTTCCTGGGGAACCATGGCCATCGTTATGCCGCTGGCCATCCCGCTAGCCTACCATCTGGACGGGCCCATGATCGCGACCATCGGCGCCGTGCTGACGGGCTCGGTGTTCGGCGATCACTGCTCACCGATTTCCGATACCACCATCCTGTCGTCGATGGCGACGGTCGCTGACCATATAGACCACGTTACGACCCAGCTGCCCTACGCCGTGACCGCCGGCGTGCTGGCGATTCTGGTGGGCTTTATCCCGGCGGGCCTCGGGCTGCCGGCATACATCTCCCTGCCGGTAGGCCTCATCGTGCTCTGGTTCTGGCTCAGGTTCTACGGCAAGCCCACGGACATCGAGGTCCTCGAAGAGACGTCAAAACAGGGCGCCTGATAGGCCTGTTGAGAGGCACGGTTGGGGCCTGCCTGGTCTTGGCGGGCCCCAACTATGCGTTTATGGGCCCGTAAGCGGCAGGCGGCTTGGCCCCGAAGAATGGCCCCGGCCCGGGGGCAGCTTCCCGTGAGGTTGGGGTCGTGGTGCTTTTGGGGCCTGCCTGGTCGCAGGTCCTCCCGGCCCTCTTGCCCTCCCTCTATCTCTGACCGAACGACGCCCGGGAGGAACACAATCCGGAGCAAGGGAGGGACAATAATGAGAGCTCCGAAGGCGGCGCTGGATGAGAACGTCGACGAACTGCGTGGGGAGATGTTGGACTTCCTGGCCTCCATCGTGCGTTACCCCAGCGTGACGGGTGAGGAGGCCGAGGCCCAGCGGTACGTGGCCGGGTTTTTGCGGAAGATGGGCCTTCTGGTGGACGTATGGGACATCAGGGAGGAGGACCTCAAGGACCATGAGGGCGCTGGCGCGGTAACCCTGGGCCGAAGCCGGCCCGTCGTCGTGGGCGTGAAGAGGGGGAGCGGCGGGGGGCGCTCGATCCTGTTGAACGGCCACATCGACGTGGTGGAGGCGGGTCTAGGCGAGAATTGGACCGTCCATCCCTGGCAGGCGGAGGTCAAAGGGGATTATCTCTACGGCCGTGGATCGTGCGACATGAAGGGGGGGTTGACGACGGCGGTCTTCGCGCTGGCCGCCGTGATGAGGGCCGGGATTAGGCTAAGGGGAGATGTGGTGATACAGAGCGTCCCGGGGGAGGAAGACGGCGGAGTGGGCACTCTGGCCTGCATCCATCGGGGCTATGTGGCCGATGCGGGCATCATCCCCGAGCCCACGCGGCTCGCGGTGGGGATCGCCCAGGCGGGCTGCGTGAACTTCCGGGTGGTCGTCAGGGGGCTGTCCGCCCATGGGTGCATGCGGGATGAGGGCGTGAGCGCCGTCGAGAAGTTCTATCCCGTGCTCCAGGCCCTGCTGCGATGGGAGCGGCAGAGGAACCTCGAGCTCCAACACCCCTTTTTCCAGTGCTACGAGAACAAGGTGCCCATCAGCATCGGGACGGTGCGGGCGGGGAGCTGGAACTCCACCGTGCCGGAACTATTGGTCGCCGAGGGAAGGGCGGGCATGCTGCCGGGGGAGTCGCCGGAGGATTTCAAGCGCGAGATGGAGGAGGTGATCGTCGAGGCGACCAGAGGCGACCCCTGGCTCCGGGAGCACCCCCCTGAGGTGGAGTGGCTCAGCGGCATGTGGGAGCCGGCTGAGCTCGACCCGGACCACCCCTTCGTGCTCTCCTTGGCCGAGAGCTTCCGGAGGGTGACGGGCGAAGAGCCGAAGCTGGTGGGAGTCACCTACGGGTCGGATATGCGGTTGTTCACGCGATACGGCGGGGTGCCCACGGTGCTCTTCGGGCCCGGCGACGTTCGCAGGGCGCACTTTCCCGATGAGTACGTACCCATCTCGGAAGTGACCACCGCCGCCAAGGTCCTGGCCGAGCTCCTGGTCGAGTGGTGTGGCGTAGCCTGAGTTATTATCCCCCTGGGGGTGATGGGGGGTTCAACGACATCTGTTCCAGATTACGGTCCAGAGGTCGAAGATGATAGAAGGGGGCGGATTTGATGTCAACCACCTACGGCGTATGCGATGAGTATTCCCGGCTTCAGAGGGTCCTGGTCAGGCGGCCGGGGCCCGAATTCGCGGACATGGAGGAGTACGGGAAATGGGGGTATCCGGGGGCCCCGGACCTGTCCCAGGCCCAGCGGGAGCATGACGAGTTTACCGATATCCTTCGTCGGGAGGGGGTCGAGGTGATCTACCAGGAGGAGGTGCATCCCAAGAAGAGGGAGCCCCTTTTCACGCATGACGCCTCCATCATGACCCCCAAGGGGGCCATCATCTGCCATTCCGGCCATCCCCTCAGGCGCGGTGAGGGGGAATACGCCGCCAGGGCCTTTACCTCTCTCGGCATTCCCATTCTGTTCACGGTCCACGGGGATGCCACGATAGACGGCGGAGATACCCTGTGGCTTGACCCCGACACCTTCCTCATCGGCCATTCCTACCGCACCAACCACGAGGCTTACCGTCAGATCAAGGCGGTGATAGAGGGGTTCGTGGCCGAAAGGGTCATCCAGATCCCGCTGCCCCACTACAGGGGACAGGACCATGTCCTCCATCTGATGTCCGTGATCTCGCCGGTGGACCGGGACCTCGCGGTGGTATACCCCAAGCTCGCGCCCATAGTCCTCCTGGAGCTCCTGGAAGAGCGCGGCATTCAGACCATCGAGGTGCCCGACGAGGAGTTCGACAGCCTGGGCCCCAACGTCCTCGCCATCGGGCCGAGGACCGTAGTGGTTCACGCCGGCAACCCGGTGACCAAGGAGCGCCTGCTGGAGCACGGCTGCCGGGTCTACGAATACCACGGAGAGCAGATCTCCCTCATCCCGTCGGGTGGCCCCACCTGTCTCACCCGGCCCATCCTGCGGGACTAGGGGCAGGGATGGGAGGAGGGTGGTGGCATGACGAGGGGTACATGGGCGGTGAGGAACTTGCGCTGCTGGACGGAGCTGACGTGCCCCGGGACAGCTAGCCGAGGTTCGCACTCTAGGTCCTCCACCCTCCCCCTGCGATCCCGAGGCGGGGCCAACCCACCCCGAGGTGAAGGTAGTGGATACCGGGGGATTCATCAGCGTGTGGGGTAGCCTCGCGTGCTCCCTGGGGGAAGGCTATGAGGGGACGGGAGAGGTCCCCGAGTCCAAGGAGCGCCGAGCTTGTGCGGCGTGGCCCTCTGATGAGCTCGTACGATAATTGGGCATTAGGTGATGAGAAGTCGTCATCTGCAGGAGCGTTGTGCCTCGGCGCGGGCCCGTGGGGCGAGTGGCCGGTAGGGGTTCCCCTCTCAAATGCTGGCACGGAACTTGCTTGTGTAATGGGGTAGGGCGAGCCCCGGTGTGGGCCCGTTGGCCGAGGTCGGAGTTCTGAGCGAAGATTAGGAAAGGGAGGATCACGAGGAGGAATCTAGATGAAGAAGCAGCCCATCAAACCCATCAAACCTAAGCTAAGGCTGGAATTCCTCAGCAAAGAGGACATCCTGCGCATCCATGAGGCGGCCCTCAAGGTGATGCAGGAGACCGGAGTACGGTTCCCCTCCTCCAAGGCCCTCGATATCTTCGAGGCTAACGGCTGTGAGGTGAACCGCGAGACGCAGGTAGTCAAGATCCCGCCATCGGTCGTGGAGCGGGCTCTGAAGACCGCCCCGTCGACCTACACGCTGGCGGCGAGGGACCCGGCGAACGACCTCCCGTTGGATGGCGAGCACTGCTACCTGTCGACCGACGGGTGCGGTGTGGAGGTCTACGATTTCGAGACCGGGGAAAAGCGACTGTCGACCAAGCAGGATATCTATGACTCGGCCCGGGTGGCGGATTACCTGGACGCCATCGCCTTCTACTGGGGGCCCATGGTCAGCGCCCAGGACGTAGACGCCTCTGTCCGTCCCCTGCACGAGCTGCAGGCCGCCTTCATGGGCACGAGCAAGCACGTGCAGCCCGAGACCATCATCTCCGAGGAGATAGCGGAGTACTGCGTTGAGATGGCGGCCATGATCGTGGGCGGGAAGGACAAGCTGCGCGAGCGCCCGATATTCTCCGTCATGCAGTGCGCCATGGACCCGCTCGGGCACGACGGTGGCGCGCTGGAGGCCTCCTTGGTGGCCGCCCGCTACGGGATCCCCACCGGGTTCATGCCCATGCCCATGTCCTGTGCGACCGCACCGGCCACCCTCGCCGGGAACCTGGTGGTGACCACCGTCGATGCCCTCAGCGCCCTGGTGCTCATCCAGCTGGCCGAGCCCGGCGCGCCCGTGTTCTTCGCCGCGGCCCCGACGGCCATCGACCTGCGGACAGGCGGCTACACCGGCGGCGGCCCGGAGGACTACCTGCTGGGCGGGGCCTTCAACCAGATCTGTGACTTCTACGGCATACCGTTGTCCATGGGCACCATGGCCACCGGCGCCAAGCTTCCCGACTGGCAGGCGGCGGTGGACAACGTGATGTCGACCATGGCCCCGGTGCTGACTTGTACGGACATGCTGACGGGCGCCGGCCTGCTGGCGGGCTCCAAGGTGCTGTCCTATCAGCAGCTGGTCATGGACTGCGAGATCTACTCCATCGTGAAGAAGACGGTGGAGGGCATCGAGGTGAACGACGAGACCCTGGCGGTTTCGGTTATCCAGAAGGTCGGCCCCGGCGGGAACTACCTCGCCGAGAGGCACACCCTGAATCACATGCGCGGCCTCTGGCGGCCCACCGTGGTGGACCGAACCCCGTACATGGAATGGGAGGAGGCCGGGCGGCCCGGGGCCTTCGAGAAGGCCACGGAGATAGCCGGGGATATCCTGGCCAACCATCAG
>DFND01000002.1 GCA_002375895.1 Firmicutes bacterium UBA3576 | reverse complement strand
CATACATTTTAGGACATTACCCTCCAACCGGATTAGGGGGCTAGCTAGGACCCAGGAACAGTTCCGCAAGGTGAGCTGGGATTGTCTGATATCCTTTGCCGGCAGCCGGTACAGCGTCCCCCACCAGTACGCGGGGAAACAGGTTTGGGTTCGCACCTCCCAGGGAGAGAGTCTCGAGGTTTATGATCAGCAGGGCCGACTTATCGCCAGGCACCAGCTGAGTCGTCAAAAGGGAGTAACCGTCCTGGTAAGGGCCCATTACAAGGGCCTTCGCCGGGAAGCACCTAAGACACGGGTTCTCTTAGAGCGAGCCTTCCTGGCACGGTTCCCGGACCACGGATGGTTCTTGGAAAGGCTCACCGCCCAGCAGAAGATGAATCCTGTCTCCCACCTGAGACCTATCCTGGAGATGGCTGATAACTACCCGAAGGAGGCGATGCTGAAGGCCTTCTCCCTCGCTCTGGAGTACAACACCTTCTCCCATCGCTTTATCCGTGGGATACTCGAAACAGAACGCCCTCTGAAGATAGCGCCGGAACGGGGCCCCACCCCCATGGTGGGGCTGCCCGAGATAGCCGTTACGTGCAACCTTACCGTTTACCGGAAGCTTCTTCAAGGGGGTGAACTAGTATGACCGAGGTCGAACGCCTCAAAGCCCAGCTGAAACGGCTCTCCCTACATACCATGGCGGCCATCTTCGAGGAAGAGGCCAAGAAAGCAGCCAAGAGCCAGACGAGTTACACCGCGTTCCTGGGCCGCCTCCTGGACGAGGAGGTTGCGGCTAAGATGGACCGGTCGATCAACGCCAGGATCGCCAAGGCCCGGTTCCCGGCCATCAAGACCCTGGAGGGATTTGATTTCAGCTTTCAGCCCGGCCTATCGGCGGTCCGGGTGAAGGAACTCGCCGAGCTCGGGTTCCTAGACCGTGCCGAGAACGTAGTTTTCTGCGGTCCTCCTGGTGTGGGGAAATCGCATCTGGCTATTGCTCTGGGACTCAAGGCCTGTGCGGCCAGGAAACGGGTGCTCTTTGTCCAAACTGCTGCGCTCCTGGACCAGCTCGTAGCCGCTACGGTTGACCGGTCCCTGGGAACCAGGCTGGATGTCCTGGCCAGACTCGACCTCCTCATCTGCGACGAACTCGGATACATGCCTATGGACGCTGAACGGGCGAATCTATTCTTTCAGCTCGTGAGCCGGCGCTATGAAAAGGGATCCATCATCTTGACCACCAACAAGCCCTTTGACCAATGGGGCGAGGTTTTCGGTGATGACGTCATAGCCTCCGCTATCTTGGACCGGCTCCTTCATCACAGCCATATCTTTGCTATCAACGGCTCCAGCTATCGCATCAAGGATAAGCTCCTACAACTTGACCGCGAGCAGAAGTAATTATCGTCTTATTCCACGGACGCAGGAAAAGACGGTACCTAGTGGCGAAGTTACCCGTACATTTCACGATGACCGTGATTATTCATTCACTGGGCAGGTGGGTCAATTTTAAGAGAGAAACCCGGGTCAATTTTAAGTGAGAATCTACAGCTGGGTTTTCAAGCTCGGTTCTGGTATCACGAGGAAATGCAGGAACATAATGCAAAGAAACACTATGATATCAGAGCCAATAGCATAGTCGACGAGTGGCTCGCTGATGTCGGTAGGGGCCGAATCCGGGCCTTCTTCGGGGGTAAGCAGGTGGAACTGGGCGGATGCGAAGCAATTGCCGGGTATCTTGAGGATATCGTCGCCTCTGTATATCCCTACGGGCCGGAAAAGCTGAGCAAGGTGGCCACGCTCTACACCAGTGCCTGGGGAAAGGCGGGTGCGGAAATCGGCCTCCAGGTGGCCCGCAATGTTCAGCGGCCGTATAAGGTCGTGGTGGATGAACTTAAAGACCTTGGCCTCTGGGAAGCT
The DNA here is from genome assembly GCA_002375895.1 of Firmicutes bacterium UBA3576. Taxonomy (GTDB): domain Bacteria; phylum Bacillota; class Sulfobacillia; order UBA3569; family UBA3569; genus UBA3569. The sequence goes on along the minus strand of DFND01000002.1, from coordinate 18,905 downwards.
GAGACATTGGAACACCAGCGCAATCACCCTGTGGCCAGGATGCAGAAGCTCGTGGACGATTTCTTCGACGCCCAAGAGCAGGTCGTCCTCAAGGATCTGTGGGAGGCCTTACAGGAGCCGCCGTACGGCCTCCTACCGTCCCCGATAGGCATATTGCTTTTCTCGTTCCTGCTACGCAATTACGCCCAGGGTTACTACTACTTCGATGGCGTGAACTCGTTGCCTTTGAACCCTAACAAGCTCGCAGAACTCATCGAGCAGGTCTTGAAGGGGACTAGGTCATCGGAGAGCTACACAATCCGGAAAAAATCGCCCGAGGCAGAGCGCTTCTGCGAGGTGGTCGGGGAGGTCTTCCACCTCAGTGCTGAACAGGCAAGGTATCCAGAAGAGGCCTGTAAGCATATGCGCAATAGGCTATTAGACCTGGGGTATCCTACGTGGACGCTAGTTTACTACATCCAGCCAGCCGACAGGAACAAAGTGCAGAAGATGGCTCGGGCAGCTGACATACTAAGCTACCTCGTAAGTTACAACCGGGATGAGCTCACCGATGAGAAGTTGGCAAAGGCTTCTGACGCCTTCTATGCTGTACAGAGGGAGTTATCAACGCTTCTGAACAGGGACCGGATGGAGGAAGGAATGAAGCGGTTTTGGGAGGCGCATGCTCCCCAGTTGCTCTCCCTCATGACGTCGCTTAACCTCGACGTGCCCCAAGTTATGGGACGTCTGCGGCATCTCATGCAAGAGGACGTGTACCTATGGCGCGAGGAGAAGGTAAAGGAAAAGATACCCGAGGTCATACGGGAGCTCGACCTGGTAGATGCGCTCAATGAACTGTGCGGAGTGACGAAACAAAACCTGGACAACATTAGGCAGTACTTTCGTACTGAGTGGTTTAAGGGTAAGTTGCCGCTCATCTATTACAAAGAAGGCCAGCCGACTGAAGTGGCCGAGCTTATCGACTATCTCCATGAGCTCATCTACCGCCAAGATGGACCTCCCAAGGATAACCGGGCTCAGGACATCCGCCTCATGGGCGGTCATCTAGAGTCCTTATTTAACGGAGGAGCCTCGCTGTTAGCCACCCTAGTTGTTAAGTTCACTGGGCAAGGCATCAGCGAGGATGAGGCAGCCGAGCTTTATGAGGAGTTGCCCAATTTGTCGCTCGCGACGGATGACGAGGTCAGGCGGCGGATCACCTACGTCCTTTCTCAGCAGGCTAAGCGGAAGAAGGTCGCTGAGGTGAAGCGGCGCTGGCGTGAGCTTACCGGCTCTGAGTCACCGGCACACTGGAGCGAGGAGATGCGCACTCCTATCAAGTGGGTGATGGAAGGTTCGGAGCACCACACCTTCTTCGAACGATACGAAAACCTCGGCAGGCTATCGGAGAGCGAGCTGGATGAGATGATAGCTTATCTTACTAACCATAAGACAAACTTGAATGTCCTCCAAGACCAGAAGTATATCCTGGCTAAGTTCGTCCAAACGACCGCCGGCGAATATGCTGACCTTGTACGGCAGGCGGGCGCCGCGGAGGAGCTACGGGAGCACATCTACAATACGATGCGCACGAAGGTTTATCAATGGCCGATGCGACTCAGCGAAGTGGTCGGTCGAGTCCGCCAGTGGATTACCGAAAACTACAAGGCCACGGCTTACCCCCAAGTTGTAAAGGCCATCGAGGCCATACCACCGGATGACATTAAGCGTGTGGTCAAAGATTTGGCCGCAGAGGATGCCATAGTGGGAGCCAGGCTGCTGGCCGCCATCCAGGGAGAGAGCGGTAAAAGCCAGGCGAGGGGATGACCCGAGACGATGACCATGTTATCCTTTGCCAGCGTGGATGAGTTGATGGCCCACCTGAGGGCCGAGAGCAGTAAAGGTGAGCGATTCGCGACCCGGTTTATTCTCGTCCGTGGTCGCAAAGCTTGGGGAGAACTCATACATGAGCTCGGTGTTGAGGTCGAGCGAGTTATCAGCCTATCCGAATTCTGCAGCGGCCCCGACGTGTTCCCCGACGTAACTCGGCTCGAAGCATACCTCCGGGAAGAGGCTACAGGTTGTCGTAGCATTCTGCTAATACCCCTGGCGGAGTACATTCGGCTCGACCCAGAGAGCACCGAAGTGATACGGTGGCTCTCCCAGTGGCCGGCAGACAGGGTACGTCGGATATATGTGCCGTTGTTCGCGGTGGATGAGTTCTTCTTTCCAGAGATCGAGAGCGTACTGCGCTATAAGGCCGGAGAGCTCCCTGAACCGTGGATAGTCAGGGGAGAGGGAAGTTCTGATATCATCGTCGCTCCCTTTTCTGCAGACCTTCCTGGTAGACAGAGGGTGGAAGGCATAAGAGAGTATCTAAAACTCTGGGAGCGTGGCAGCGTAGACAAAGTATGGTTGGTGACTGCCATGGCCCCTTGGTTGGCCGTGCGACAGACGCGCAGCGAGTGCAGGGTGCGCGTGTATCCATCGGGTTTTGATTATGCTCAGGAGAACCTCGGCTGGGAAGAGGTTCACGCAGAGTGGGGTTCTTCGAAGCAGTGGGAGTGGCTGGTCGCACAAGCTCGGGAAGGAGATAGCCTCGACGGCTTGGCGAGGCGACTGTTGAACGTTGCCAAATACGACGCTGACCAGCTCTTCGCCCTCTGGGGCAACTTCGACGAGGATAGACGCTGGCTAATTTGGCTGTGGAGCAAGGTCCGCAGTGAGCCCGGAACGTACGTTCACGATGTCTTGAGGCAGAGTAATCACGTAAACAGCCTGAGCCACCATGCCATCATGACGATATTTGACCTGCAGCGGAGCGTGTCTCGAAGCAGGCAACGTAAGGACCTGCTCCAACGCCTCGGCGTCAACCTCATGCCAGCTGAATTCTGGGAACGCTACACAGAGATCACAGAGCCCCTCGACCGAATAGCGGTCTTGACTGACCTGTCGGCGGAGGAGCGCAAGCAAGTCGTGCTCTGTGTGGGTGAGTTGCTGACCCATTATCCCCATGACGTATGGTGGGAATATCTTGAGGTATCCTTTCCCGCGCTGGCTTGGTACTTGGTGCCCGCCGTCTCCGGAGACGAATTTACCAATGCCTATTTTTCCGCCTACAACCGCTGTCGCATAAAGGATCAAGCCAATAAAGAGTTGAGCGCATTGATCGGCAGGTGGGCTGATGAGCAGCTGCTCTGGAATTACCCGGCGAGGAGTGACCTGTTGGCCAAGTTGCGCGACTACGGTGCTAAGATCATCTGGGTAGACGCCATGGGGGTCGAATGGACCGGCCTGTTGACGCAATTGCTGGCCCAGCACGGCGGTGTGAAATGCGAAGTCGCTATTGCTAGAGGTCACCTGCCTACCACGACCGAGGCCAACAAGGAATGGGAAGACGGGGAGAGCGTTGAACGGGGCTTGGATGACATCGCTCACCATTATGCATACGAATTCCCCGACTCGTACCTCAAGGCATTAGAGATCATAAGGGACGTTGCCTACAAGGCACTAGCTTTACTGTCGCAGCACCCAACCGTGGTGATTACGTCCGACCATGGCCTGAGTCGCTTCGCGGCCATTAGTGAAGTTAAGGCCGAGGTGCCGGAAGGGGCTGAGGTGAAGGCCCCCGGTCGCTACTCTTTGCTTCGCGAGGGTACCGATTACGAGAACAAGAACAACTTGTGGGTGGTATACCAGGGCAACGCCATATGGGTGACCCATGGACAATTCAGTGGGGGTGGCCCCCGTCAGGGTGAGGTCCACGGTGGGGGAACTCCCGAGGAATACCTGGTCCCGGTAATCGTGGTTCGAAAGACAGACATCGACGTCCTGCCCAGGTTTGAACTGTGCGGCACGGTCATTAGGCTCGACGCCAGGGGCGATGGCTTTTTGAGCGTACGTTGTGACCGCAAGGTGACTAGCGTTGAGCTGCGGGTAGCCGGACAGGCTTTGCCGGGCAAAGGAGAGGCCGGCTTAAGGTGGTCCTTTGAGCTAAGAGGCTGGAACGCTGGCAAGTATACAGGCCGTTTGTATGCAGACGGTCAGTTAGCTGACACGATTTCATTTGAAGTGGTGAAGGGCCTCATGCAAGAGGACCTTGGATTGTGAGGTGCTTCAGGACATGAGCATTAAGCGCGCCTTGCAGGACAAAGTCAGGTCCTGCTTCCAAGACATGACAGTATACAAGCATCCTACTCAGAATAAGTTCTTCGCCTCTTTGAGCATCCCCCCTTACCTGCGCGACTGGATGATCATGCGCTTCGCCGATGAAGAGGGCAAGGTCAACCTCGATGAAGTGCGAAAGTTTGTTAAGCAGCACATTCCGGGCAAGAAGGATTGGGAACTGCTCAAGAGCAACATGATTAACGAGTCCCAGCGGGTGAGGTTTCTGGCCCGGTTGCGGGTGGAGCTTGACGTTCGCACCGGGGAGGGGCTGTTCAGCCTGCCTGACCTAGGCTTTCCGAGCCGCAAGCACGAGGCGATCGTAAGTAACTGGGTGCTGCTCGAGCACCGCGAGGAGCTTCTGTCCGATACCGAAACCTGGGGAGTAATCGAATGCGAGTGGAGCCCAACCGGACTGCGCGGGAAGCAGAGAAACGGGGCTATCTACCTGACCGATTATAAGCGTTTCCAACCCTACAAGGTCGACCTGGAGTACTTCCAGAGCGCGCGGAGGGAATTTGGCCTCGATGAGTGGTTAGACATGCTGCTTATGGCGGTGGATTATAATCCCGCCGGGTTCCTGGACGTACGGCAAAAGCTCACGTTGCTGAGCCGGCTTCTGCCTTTCGTAGAAAAGCGTGTTAATTTAATTGAGCTGGCGCCCAAGGGAACGGGCAAATCATATATGATGTCCCAGATATCCAAATACGGATGGTTGGTGAGCGGCGGTAGCATAAGCCGAGCTCGGCTGTTCTACGACATCAGCCGCAAGACACCCGGTCTGGTTAGCCGATACGATTACTTCACCTTTGACGAGGTGCAGACCATTAGTTTCCCGGACCTCGATGAAATCAGGGGGGCGCTGAAGGGGTATTTGGAGTCGGGAGAGTACCGCGTGGGTGATTACAGAGGTGTGGGTGAAGCCGGCTTGGTGTTGATGGGCAATATCGCTGATGAAAAGATGAACGAAAGCATCAACATGTTCACCGAACTGCCGCAGGCCTTCCAGGAATCGGCGCTCATCGATCGTTTTCACGGTTTCATTAGGGGCTGGTACATCCCGCGTATGCGTGAGGACATGAAGGCTGAGGGGTGGGCTCTCAACGTAGAGTATTTCTCCGAGATCATGCACGCCCTGCGGAATGAGATCCTGTACCCCGCTCTGGTAGATGCCCTGCTCGATGTTCCAAAATCGGCTGATACGCGTGATACTACGGCCATCAAGCGTATTTGCTCCGGCTTCCTAAAACTGTTGTTCCCCCATGTGAAGCAGACTGAGGACATCGATAGGGAGGAGTTTCGGATCTACTGTTTGGAACCTGCCCTAGAGATGCGTGGCATCATCAAACGCCAGTTATCCCTCATGGATAACGAGTACAGCTCTGCCGTACCGAACATCGAACTGCGGTAAGAGGTAACCTCTTCGTAGTAAAGCAAACAGGAGAAGGTGATCATATTGAGGAAAAAACCGTGTTACGAATGTAGCCGTCCCGTCGTCAAGGACGTTATTGCGCTCAACAAGAAGTTGCTCGGTCGCCAAACTAACCGTGTGCTTTGTTTGACGTGCTTGGCCGAGTTTCTGGGTTGTACTGAAGACGACCTTCGCAATAAGATTCAGGAGTTGAAAGAGCAGGGTTGTGCGCTCTTCGCTTGAAAAGGGTTCATTTAAACCCTTCGCTCAACATATTGTATACCCTCTCCGTCCGCCGCAGCGCCGAGCGGGCGTCCCGTTCAGAATAAGCCTGCTCTGGGGGGATAATATGCCCGTGGTGGTCCCTTAACGGATAGCGAGTGTCCAGAACGTGTTGCTGCAGTTTTTCGAGCTCGTCCGCAACCTGTCTGAGCTCCGAGGCACCATGGTCATCCTCGACTTGCCTCAAGAGGTCTGCGACGTCGTGGGTGTGGACGGGGTCCATCCCGTGACGGTCGAGAAAGGCCTTGGCGAGCTTCTCAGCGGCCTGCTGCGAATGAAAGACCGAGGGAGCGAACAACCCCTCCTGAAGAAGGGCTCGCGCGGCCTCGATATCAGTTCTTGCGCTCTTCAAGAAAGCGGTGACGGCGTCCATAGTTCTCCCAAGGAAGACGGGGCTAATAAGCCCCGCCACCACCATTCTGAGCCAAGGCCCTCTCGGCTCTCAGAATGGCGAGCTTGACCAGGTTACCGCATTCCCTAGAGGGAACGCCACCCCAGCCCTCGCGGTCTACGACCTCTGAGATGCCGAGTTCCTGCGCCAGCTCGTACTTGAGCTGATCGGACATGAGTCGAGCCAAAGAGCTCACTCCCTTTCATGGTGGTGTTATTATTTTGCTCACGAACACCGTCGCTCTAAACTACCTGTTTTTTCGCAGGTAATTGTTAACAAATGCGTGGCAGGAGTTCGCCTTCAGCGACGTCGACTCGCTTGTGCCCACCGTAGGGCGTCCTAACCCTAACGCCCTTGAATTCGTCCGTCAGCTCACCGATAATGGCTGCCTCGGCACCGTACCTGTGTTTTCTGAGAAGATCCACTGCCGCATCGGCCACTGACGCGTCGATGACGATCAACATTTTACCCTCGTTGGCCAGGTACAGGGGATCGAAACCCAACATGTCACACACGCCGCTCACGGCCGGGCTGATGGGCAGTGCCGACTCGTCGACCCTTATCCCGAGCTCCATCCTGGCGGCGAGCTCGGCCAAAGCAGTGGCCACACCACCCCTGGTCGGGTCTCTCATAGCCCTGATATGCTGGCCTAGCCCCTCTTCCCAGAGGGTGCCTATGAGGTCGTTCAAGGGGGCGCAGTCGCTCTGAACCGGACTGTCTAGGTCAAAGCCCGACCGGCGCGAGATCACGGCGGCCCCGTGCTCCCCTATCGGCCCGTTGACCAGCACCCTGTCCCCGGGCCTAGCCTGGCTCCAGCGGGGCGGGGGGTTCCTCAAGAGCCCGAGGCCGGAGGTATTGAGGAACAACCCGTCGCCCTTGCCCCTCTCAACCACCTTGGTATCACCGGCCACGACCTTGACCCCGGCCTCGTCGGCGGCCTCGGCCATAGACGCGACCACCCGCTTGAGTTCGGCGAGGGGGAAACCCTCCTCGAGGATGACCCCAACGGTGAGGTAGAGGGGCACGGCGCCCGCAGCGGTGAGGTCGTTCACCGTGCCGCAGATGGCCAGCCTGCCGATGTCCCCGCCTGGGAAAAAGGGCGGACTTACGACGAAGCTGTCGGTGGTCAGAGCCAGCTTCTGCCCGTCAAGGTTCAACACGGCGGCATCGCCGAGTTCCATCAACTCCAGATTCCCGAGCCGTGGTAGGAAGACGGCCTGTACGAGCTCGGAGGTCGCCCTGCCGCCGCCGCCGTGAGCCATGGTGACCAGCTTGTCCTTCATCAGCCGTTCCTCCCGTAGGTGTAGTGAGCGGCACAGGCCCCCTCACTGGAGACCATGCAGGGACCCACCGGGCTGTGTGGAGTACAGGCCTTGGCGAAGAGGCCACATTCCGCCGGTTCTATGAGGCCCCTGAGGACTTCTCCACAGCGACACCCTCGTCGCGGCGGCCGCGCCTCTGGCCGCCTGAGGCCCAGGGCCTGAAGCGCATCGTACGCCGCAAAGGGCTCGGCCAGGGCCAGGCCGCTATCTGGGATGCTGCCGAGCCCACGCCACCGGGCGGCGACGGGCCGGAACGCCTCCTCCAGCAGGGCGCGAGCCCTGGGATTCCCGTCAGGGGACACGACCCGTCGGTAGGCGTTCAAGACCTCGGGCCTCCCGGCCACGATCAGCCTCACCAGCTCAACTATGCCCAGCAGCATATCCACGGCCTCGAAACCCGTAATCACCGCCGGCACACCGGACTCCTCGGCGATGAACCGGTAGGGCTCCTCACCGATGATGGCGCTGACGTGGCCCGGTAGGATCAGCCCATCAATTCTAGAGTTCTCTGCCAGGAGGGCCCTCAAGGCGTTGGGGATGGTCTTGTGGAGGCTGAGCATGAGAAAGTTAGATATACCCTCGGAGGCCGCCCGCTGCACCGCCAGGGCGGCTACCGGCGCCGTGGTCTCGAAGCCCACGCCCAACATGACTACCGTATCTCGTGGGTTTTCCCTCGCAAGCTCAAGGGCGTCTAGAGCTGAGTACACCAGTTGTACCCGGGCCCCGGCGGCCTTGAGGTCAAGGAGCGTGCCGTAGGATCCCGGTACCCTGAGCATGTCCCCGTAAGTGGCGACGATAACCCCGGGTTGGCGTGCGACCTCCGCCATCAGGTCGATGTCTGAGTCGTCTGTTACGCACACCGGACAGCCCGGCCCACTGCGGAGGTCCAGATAGGGAGACAGCACTTCTCTCAGGCCAGTTCGAGACAGGGCAACGGTGTGGGTGCCACAGACCTCCATCAGGGTTGGCCGCTGCGAGCTCCCCTGACATAAGCCCTTGAGCTCCTGCAGCAACTTCTGGGCTAGAGCGGGGTCCTTAAACCTCTTCCAAAGTTCCATAGGCTTCCTCTATTAGTCTGATGGTCTCACGCGCGCTCTCCTCGTCGACCACGGCGACGGCATACCCGGCGTGCACCAGGACGTAGTCTCCGACCTTGACGTCGGGGGTCAGGGCCACGCTGACTCGCCTCCTAGTGCCCTCCAGCGATACCGTCGCCCTATCTCCTTCAAGCTCCTCGATCCTGGCCGGAACTCCGAGACACATGAACATCACCTTCCCTTAACCCGGCCGACTGCGGCCTGTCCCAGGGCCAGCCCCCCGTCGTTAGTGGGAACCTTGCTGTGGTAGAAGACCTGACAACCGGCGTCGATAAGGCCATCCCGTACCGACTTGAACAACCAAGCGTTCTGAAAGGTCCCCCCGCTGAGGACCACACGCCCGCGAGTCTCTGGGTGCCGCTCCACGGCCTCCAGCGCAGCGCTCACCAAAGCGGCGGCCACCGTGGCCTGAAAGCGGCCGGCGATCACGGCTGGCGGCTCGCCGGATAGGAGGTCCCGGATCACCCTGCGCACCAACGGTCGTTGATCGATACGGGTCGAAACCTGGTCGATGCCGTCCTCATAGGGCTCGGCGGGCTCGGCGCACTCCGAGAGCTCGATGGCCGGCTGTCCCTCGTAGGTGCTCTCGCGGCATATGCCCAGAAGGGCTGACACCCCGTCGAAGAGGCGCCCACAGGAGGACGTTCGCGGGGGATTCGTGGTCCTCATGAGGTTCAGCACGGCCTTCAGCTTGGCCTCGGGCACCGCACGGCCGAAGATATCCAAGGCAAGCTTACTTCCCTCATAATACCCGAAGGCGTCGACCAATAGGGAGAGCCCCATGCGCCACGCCTCTCGGACGGCGACATCTCCACCGATGAGTGGAGTGTATCGGAGGTGCGATGCCCTCGAGAACCCCTCGTATCCCCCCACCAGGACCTCCATTCCCCAAATCTGCCCGTCAGTCCCGTAGCCGGTCCCATCGCATATGATGCCGACTACTCTGCCCTCGAGGTCGTTCTCCGCCATACAGGCCGCCATGTGGGCGTGATGATGCTGTACCTCAACCAGCGGCGCTCCCCTCTTGCGGGCCAGCTCGAGGGCGAGTTCACGGCTGTGATACCGAGGATGCAGGTCGCAGGCCACCACCTCAGCTTCGAAGCTCGTGAGGACCTCCATCCTGTGCGCTGCAGCCCTGAAGGCCTCTTCGTTCTCGATGTGCTCCAGGTCGCCCACGTGCGGTCCCATGAAGGCGGTATCATCCTTCAAGAGGCAAAAGGTGTTCTTCATATCCCCTCCGACCGCGAACACCGCCGGTCCTGCCGGGAGAGCCGTCTTGATGCCAAGGGGCACCCACCCCCTCGACCGACGATAGAGGTGGACCTCATCGTCCACAACCCTCACCAGCGAATCATCACATCGGTTGAGGATCTCGCGGTTGTGAAGGAGGAAGTAGTCGGCGACCGGGGCCAGGGTTCGCAGGGCCTCATCGTTGTCGATGGCCAGCGGAAGGCCGCTGAAATTCCCGCTGGTCATCACCAGGACCGGAATATCGTCCGCAAAGAGCATGGTGTGTAACGGCGTGTAGGGCAGCATAACGCCTAAGGTCCCGAGCCCGGGCGCAAGCGCGGGGGCCAACCCCTCATCATCGGTCCTGGTGAGGATGACTATGGGGGCCTCTGGGCTGGAGAGAAGGGCGGCCTCCCTGTCGGAGACCGAACAATACTTGCGGGCAACTTCGAGATCCCTGACCATCACCGCCAGGGGCCTGTGGGGGCGACCCTTTCTGCGCCTGAGCTCCCGCACGGCAGTCTCATTCCTTGCGTCGCAACAGAGGTGGAACCCGCCCAGGCCCTTGACGGCCACTATCGCGCCAGAACGGATCACCGACTGAAAGGCCTGGCGCCAGTTCCGGCTAGTCACGGTCTTGCCTTGCCTGTTCGCGAGCCAGACCGTGGGGCCACACGCTGGGCAAGCAGTGGGCTGGGCGTGAAAGCGACGGTCTGTCGGGTCCTCGTACTCGCCCTCACAGCTCTCGCACATGGGGAAAGAACGCATGGTCGTTCGTGAACGGTCGTAGGGCGAGCTCTCAATGATCGTATAGCGCGGACCGCAGTTGGTGCAGTTGGTAAAGGGATACTGGTAGTGGCGGTCCTGGGAATCGAAGACCTCCCGACAACAGTCATCACACAGGGCGACGTCAGGTGGTATGGTGACCGCGGCCGAGCCGCTCTCGCGACTGGGCACAATCCGGAAGCCGTCTGGCTGGCGAGGCTCTACATCCCGAACCTCGAGGGACGTTATCCGGGCCAGGCGAGGAGGGCGGTCACGAAGCTCGGCGAGGAAGGATTCCACGGCCGATGAGGGTCCCTCGAGGAAGATCCCCACCTCACCGGAGGAATTCCACACCTCGCCCGCGAGGCCAAGACGCGAGGCGAGGGAGAAGACGTAGGGTCGGAAACCGACGCCCTGGACGGTCCCGGTCACCCTTATCTCCACGGCCCTGGGTTTATCCGCCTGCGCTCCGACTGCCACCTCTATCCCCTCTTTCCAGCTCCTCTAACACCAGCTCCACGGCCAGAGTGACCCCCTGGCGCATGTCCTCTGGGACGCCGTCAAGCCCACCCGGTCCGGGGAGCATGTCCTCCGGTGGGGGGTCGACGCCGATCTCCACCCCGATGATTATGATCTCCCTCGGCATAGGCACTCCCAGCCTCCGACCCAGCTGTAAGGCCTCGGCTAGGCTGAACCCATGCATGGAGAGGGGAGCCTCCTTGACGGGCGGGATGTCGGAACCGGTGAACCGGTAGACCTCTCCCGCGCGTCCCCCCGCCTGAACGGCATCGACGATTATGGCCCGGTCATAGCCCTCCATCATGTCCAGGATGGCCAGCCCGGGGGTACCCGCCTCGGTAACGGTCACCCAGTCAGGGAGCTCCCGCGAGAGGAGCTCCCTGACCACGTGAATCCCGACAGAATCGCGGGGGATAAGCAGGTTACCACAGCCGAGGACCACAGTCCTCATGTCACACCTCCGACCCTAGCTTGCCGTCCCTGACCACCGCTATTCTCGCTCAATTCTCATCTTGAGGAAGTGAGCGGAGCAGGAGAAACAGGGGTCGTAGTTTCTAATGACCGTCTCGCATTTCAGCGTCGCCTCGTCGTCCGGTAGATCCAGCACCGTCGGTATGAAGGCGCGCAAATCCTCCTCCATATTGTACACGTTGTGGGCCGTGGGACTTACTATGTCGGCCTCCTCGATTATCCCCTGGTCGTTGATGCGGTAGCTGTGGTACAGCAGCCCGCGCGGCGCCTCCGTTACCGCGAAGCCCTCTCCGGCCTTGATCTGGTAGGATATGGGCTCCTCCACGAGCTCCAGGCGGTCGATGATCTTGATGCACTCGTCCACGGCATGTACGAGCTCGACGGCCCTGGCAATGGCACCGTGGAAGGGGTTGAAGCTGGGGAACTCCACGCCCTTGGCCTTCCTCACCTTCTCCAGCGCGGCCTTGGCGTTGTCCGACAGCTGTTCCCTGTTCAGATTCACTCTGGCCAGGGGGCCCACCAGGAAGGAGCCACGTCCCACGACGTAGGAATGGAGGGCGTGGGCGGGCGGAACATGTCGTTCCCGGATGTGGTTACGATAGTCCCAGGCCGCGATATCCAGACCCTCAGTCGACACCACCCGGCCGTCGTAGATGGCGTATTCCTCTGAACTCCGCACGGCTATGTGCTCGCAAGGCCGTTCGAAGTCCGGCACCTCGAGGCTGGCGGCGAGGGTTACCGTCGCCTGGGCGTCCTTCCTCGCCTCCTCCAACCTCTCCCTGATGGCCAAGAGCTCGCCCTCGTCTGGCAGGGAGGTGAAACCTTTAATGACCGCCGTAACCGGGTGTACCTCGCGTCCGCCGATCAGGGCCGTGAGGTCGTTGCCGAGGCGCTTGAGCTTCAGAGCTCGTTCCACCACCGGCCCGTAGTCCTCGGCCATGGCCAGGACGCTCTCGTACCCGAGGAAATCCGGCGCGGCGAGGAAATACACGTGAAGGGTATGGCTCTGAATCCATTGGCTGAGCGCCAGAAGCCTTCTAAGGTCCTTAGTCTGTTCGCTCGGCTCGATCCCGAAGGCGTCCTCAATGGCCTGTATAGCCGCCAACTGATGGGAGACCGGACATATCCCGCATATCCTGGAAACGATCTCTGGTACCTCTTCGTAGCTACGCCCGACGAGAAAACCCTGGAAGAAGCGTGGAGGTTCGAACACGTCCAGGACGAGCTCCTTGATCTCCCCGTCGACGACCCGGACGTTCAAGGACGCTTCCCCCTCTACCCGGGCCATGTAGTCTACATGGATACGTTTTTCGGTCATAACGCCTCAACCCCCTTCTCAAACTCCAAGGTGGCACCGGCGTACTTGCGAAAGCGACGGATGATGTCCGGCCGGTGCAGGCCCAGTTCCTTAAAGGCCTCCGCCAGAGACACCGGGTTGGGGTCGTTGGCCGGACCACGGCAGCCGTCGCACGCCTTGCCCCGAGCCGGGCACAGGGCACCACAGCCGGCCGTGGTAACCGGACCCATGCAGGGTTCCCTGTGGGACAGGAAAACGCACACGTTCTCGCCCAGCTTACATTCCACACACACGCTGTGTGGACGCAGGTACGGCCTCATGCCCAACAGGGTACTCTTGATGAAGTTCACGAGCTCCTCCTTCGACACGGGGCACCCCTTCAAGTAGGCGTCGACGGGAACGTACTGGTCGATCCCGAAGGCCTTGGTGGACTCGATGGCCGAAAGATCCTCATAGACCCTCTTCTCCACTTCCCGCTGGGGCTCCCAGTTCTTCATCGAGGGTATGCCGCCGTAACAGGCACAGGAGCCCAGGGCCACGAGGACCTTGCAATCCTTGCGTGCTCGCTTTAACTTGGCTATCTCCTCGCCGCAGGTGACAGCGCCCTCAACAAACCCTATGTCATAGGGGCCGGGAGCGTTGTCCCGCTTGGCCATTACGAAGTAGGAGATGTCCAAGACCCCGGCCAATTGCAGGAGATAGGGTTCGAGGTTTAACACTTCAAGCTGACAGCCTGCACAAGAGCTCAGTTTGAAAATCGCTATCTTAGGTTGAGTCATGACCGTCCCCCCTTTACAATACTTCTTCCGACAAGGTCATGAGCTCGGCGTAGGCGAACACAGGACCGTCCTTGCAGACGAACTTAGACCCGATCTGGCAGTTGCCGCATTTCTTCACCCCGCAGCTCATGCGGCGTTCCAACGAAAGGTAGAGCCGGTCGGGGCTAAAGCCGCGCTCCAACAAGCCCCTGACCACGAACTTCATCATGACCTCCGGCCCGCAGGTCAGGACTATCGTATCGGCGGGACGGGATTTCATTTGATCGAACAGGGCTGTTACGACACCTACGTTATGCTCCCAATCCATCCCCTGGGGCACGGCGTCGACGGTGAGGAGGAGGTTTACCCCTTCAGCCGAGCGCCACTCCTCATAGTCGTCCTTGAACAGACAGTCGGCCGGAGTCCTGGCCCCATACAGTATCTCCATTGACCCGTAGCGGCCGTTCCCCTTTCGCCTGTCGCCGATGACCGCTTGAATCACCGGCCTAAGAGGGGCCAAACCGATGCCGCCGGCTATGATGAGCACGTCCTGCCCCTCTAGCTGAGACATCGGCCAACCCGTGCCGTAGGCCCCGCGTACGCCCAAGGTGTCGCCCTCGCGCAGGCCCGCCATGGCGTTGGTGACGTTGCCCACGTGGCGCACGGTATGCTCGAAGGTGCCGTCTTCGGACGGGGCCGAGCTGATGGATATGGGGGCTTCACCGTATCCGAAGAGGGTTATCATGTTGAACTGCCCCGGCTCGAAGGAGAACTCCTGCAGATCCCGGAACTTCATGGTGTAGGTTGTGGTGTCGGGGGTCTCGCTTCTTATGGCCTGGATAACCGCGGGTTCGGGCTTATACGGGTTAATCAAGGTCATTCACCCCTCAGTTCCCGGATGATCTCGGTGATATCTATACCCTTGATACAGGTATCGATACAGCGGCCACAGCCTACACAACCCAGGGTGCCGAACTGGGGCTCGTAATAGACCAGCTTGTGATAGACTCGGTGCTTTATCCGCGCGTCCCGGTCCTTCCTGAAGTTCATACCCTGGGCCACCTGAGCGTAGTCCAACAGCAGACAGGAGTCCCACACCCGTTCGCGCCAACCGCTCTTCAGGTCCAGGTTCAGCACGTCCACGGTGTTGTAGCAAAAGCACGTCGGGCAGACCATGGTGCACGAGCCGCAGGCCAAGCACTCATGTCTGAGCTCCTCCCAGACTGGATGCCTAAAATTGTCCTTGAGAAGCTGGTCAAGGTCCTGTGTCAGTAACCTCTTCCTCAGGCGGTTACGAGCCTCGCTCAGCCGTCGCTCTTTGTCCACCAACGTAACCCTGGGCGCCGGCTCGAGCCCGGCCTCAGCGACGAGCTCGGCTCCCCGTGGGGTACCCACCTCCACCAGGAACTGGTCGCCGAGGTCGGTCATAAGCAGGTCATATCCCGACTTCAGCTCGGGACCCGTCCCCAGCGAAGAACAGAAGCAGTTGTCGTGCACCGTGGTGCAATTGAGAGCGATAATAACGGTCTGTTCTCGCCTTTTCTGGTAGTAGGGGTCTTCGTACTCACCACCGTAAACTTGATCCAGGATCTCGATGGCGTGTACGTCGCACGGGTGAATCCCCAAGAGCACCTGCGGCCTCTTGGGAACCGACTGTACGACTTCAACGCGGTCCTCCTCGAAGGAAAAGAGCTTCTCAAAGGGCTCATGGAGCAGTTTCTTCGGCGGCAGTATCGTCGTATGGTAGTCGAGCTCGGGACGCTTATCCTCGAGCAGCTGGAAGGAATGCTGCACCCCCTTACGAACCGGCCCGTACACGTCCGCCACCTTCTTGAGGGCTTCCACAAAATCGTCCAACCTCGACTTGTCTAGCCTCAGCAGACGCTGTGCTTCGGCGAATGCCCTGGGCATCGCCATCCTGGCCACCTCCTCTGAATCTTGTTATGTGCCGCGGACCCAGTTGGGACAAGTGAGGTCCGATCACCAGGCCGCGAATGAGGACGTCCACACCGATGTATTCCTAGCCTCGAGGGGCTGGTTACCAGGTCAGGAATAGGGTGTGAATGTGCTCCCATTCACAAGTCTATGTTATGTTTTCAACGGTGATGAATGAATCCCTGCAAAGATAATGTAAAAGATAAAAGCCATAATTGCCCCATTTGGTTGAGAGTTGAGGCAGTTGTGTCAAATCGGGACGGGCCCGGGTTGCTCGAGCCCGGTCCGGGCTGCCCCGGACAGTAAGTGAAAGGCTTAGCAAGCTCCCGCAAGCGGTGGCCGCACTCGCCATGCACGGGAGCTATATGCGTCCGACCGGTTGCACTTTACAAACCGGTCCGAACTTGGTACAATTTATTTGCAATTGAGAGTCATTCTCAGAGGAGGTTGGCTATGGAATGATGCGCGCTAATATAGGAAGCCTGTTGAAAAGGTGGTTCTTAGACCCCCTAACCGGGCACGGTTGCCACCAACCGTACGGCACTGACGGGGGGGGCTCCGTCATAGCTCTCGTGGGCTCGCCTAACGTCGGCAAGAGCGTTATCTTTAACAGGCTGACGGGGGCTTATGTGACCGTTAGTAATTACCCCGGCACCACCGTCGAGGTGGCCCGCGGGACCGCCCGCATCGGTAATGCAACGGTGGACCTTGTAGACACGCCCGGGATGTACTCACTCAGTCCCCTGACGGAGGAGGAGAGGGTGACCAGGTCGCTGCTCCGAGAGGCGTGTCCGCGGCTGGTCCTCCACGTGGTAGACGCCAAGAACGTCAAGAGGATGCTACCCCTTACCCTACAACTCATAGAGGCCGGCTGGCCGGTGGTCCTGGTGGTGAACATGATGGATGAGGCGCGCCGGGTGGGCCTCACCGTGAACCTGGACCGGTTGCGCGAGCGGCTGGGCGTTCCTGTGGTGGGCACCAGCGCGAGCACGGGCGAGGGGATTGACGAGCTCAGGGCCCTGCTCGCAGAACTGCTGGACGGGAAGAAGGCTGCTGCCTGTCCGATGGGGGTGGCGTGAATGGGCTGCAAGTGTCCGCATTGCGTCGCCAGCCGAGAAGCGCGTATGACAGTCGATTACGGCCCCACGGTGGAGGAAGCCCTGCGTGAAATCGCCGGCAAGCTGGAGGGGCAATACGGGATGTCCGGTAAGGCCGTGGGCCTCCTCCTCCTGCAGCGGGACCCCGAGATAATGGAGGAACTGGCGCGGAGAGAGTCCGCTGAGACAGTGCGCGAGATCCACCTAGTCATTGACAGGGTAGAGAACGCCCTCGACTCTCCCGTCCCCTACTACGTGGCCCTGAGGAGAAGGGAGGCTGCCGCGGAACTGGCTAAGCGTGTGGCGTCAGCTGATGCTGGAGGTAGATCTCCCGCTGCCTGGCTGGGCCGTATCCTCGTACACCCCATCTTGGGCCTCCCCGCCCTCTTCGCCGTAATCTACTTCGGCCTTTATCAGTTCGTCGGCGTCTTCGGCGCGGGGACGTTGGTGGACTACCTCGAGAGCAATATCTTCGAGACCATCATCAACCCGTGGGTGAACCAGGTGGTGGACGCCCTCTTCCCTTGGTACTGGGTGCGCGAGCTCCTGGCGCATGAATACGGCATCATCACCTTGGGCGTCAGGTATGCAGTGGCTATCATCTTCCCCATAGTAGGGACTTTCTTCCTGGTGTTCTCGGTCATTGAGGACTCCGGTTACCTGCCGCGCTTGGCCCTGATGGTGGACCGGCTCTTCAGGGCGGTCGGCCTCAACGGTCGTGCGGTGATCCCCATGACCCTTGGTTTCGGCTGTGACACCATGGCCACCATGGTCACCAGGACGCTGGAGACCCGTCGCGAGAGGATCCTGGCCACCCTGCTCCTGGCCCTGGCTGTGCCCTGTTCTGCCCAGCTTGGGGTGATCATGGGCATTCTTTCCGGCACCCCCGGTGGCCTGATGGTGTGGGCCGGGACGGTTACGCTGGTCTTCCTGTTGGTCGGCTACTTGACCGCCCGCCTCCTGCCGGGTCGGGGACCCTCCTTCTACATGGAAGTACCCCCCTTGCGCATGCCGTCATTGCTCAACGTCTGGCGCAAGACCTACACCCGCATGCAGTGGTACTTCCGTGAGGTACTGCCGCTGTTCATCCTGGGCAGCGTGTTCATATGGGTGGGCAGGATAACCGGTATCTTCACGCTGCTCCTGACCGGCCTGGGCCAGGTCGTATCTGCCCTGGGCCTGCCCGAGGAGACCGCCATTGCCTTCCTGTTCGGGTTCTTCCGTCGTGATTACGGGGCGGCGGGACTTTTCGACTTGTATCAGAACGGCACCTTGAACCCCCTGCAGCTGGTGGTCTCTTCGGTGACCTTGACCTTGTTCATACCCTGCGTGGCTCAGTTCACCATGATGGCCAAGGAGAGAGGCTGGCGCACCACCCTGCTCATAACCGGCTTCATCTTCCCCTTCGCCTTCGCGGTTGGCTGGGTGCTGTTCAAGATCCTCGGGGCCTTGGGCTTCGGCACGACTTAGGAGGTGGGAGAGTGAGCGAGAAGAGCCTGGTAGAACTCAGAGTGGGCCTCAGCGGCCGCATTGTGCGTCTGGAGACCCATGATGAGACCCTGTTGAGAAAGCTTACGGCGTTGGGGCTGGCTCCGGGCGAAGAGCTGACCCTGTTGCAGAAGATACCGTCCTACATCATCAAAGTGGGCTACACCGAGGTAGCGCTGGACAGGGAGACCGCCGTCTCCATCATACTGTCGTGCGACTAATGGTCAGTTGAGAGCAGGTCATTCAAGCCGCTCAAGCCCGGTGACCTTCCATCCCTGAGGGGTCTCCTGAAGGATGATAACCCCAGTGGCCACAGAACCGGAGCTCTCTACCCAGCTGATGGTGACGGCTGCTGAGCCCTTTCCCGTTATGGTCACCGGGTTGCCTTGCAGCGTAAGATGGGCCTTCGCCAGGGAAGCCGGTATGCCGTGGCGCAGTTCTTCTTGGAAGGGCGAAAGGGACAGACGCTCCAACGTCCCCACGTCGCCCTCCCTGGCGGCCGCCAGGAAGTTTCTCGCTGCCCTTTCGACCTCGCCTGCGGGGTTGTCGGTGCAGGAGACGACGAAGGTCAGGGAGGCGATCAATAGCACTATACCTAACGTTCTCATTCGGACTCTCCTCCATGACAGATGCGAGAACTAGCCTGCGGGGCCTCCACCTGCAGTGGTCCGACGGATAATCGAGTAGGAGGGGGCGGCT
>DFND01000076.1 GCA_002375895.1 Firmicutes bacterium UBA3576 | reverse complement strand
CCCGGCGGCCGGCCCAGGGCCGACCGCCTGCTCCTGGAGCCGCCGGCGGGACTGGTCACGATAGCCCTGGTGCTCCTCTCCCTGTACTACTTCATCGGCGTCTTCGTGGCCGGCGAGGTGGTCTACCTCACCGAGGAGGTCATCATGCGGGGGCTCTACGAGCCCGCCGTGCGGGGAGTCCTCTCCCGGCTGCCCCCGGGGCCGGTCCACACGGCCCTGGCCGGGGAGTACGGGCTGCTCACCATGACCCCGAGCTACGTGTTCGGCCTCATAGCGCCCCTGGTCCTAGGCTTCTACCTGGCCCTGGCCGTCCTCGAGGACTCGGGCTACCTACCCAGGATGGCCTCCCTCGTGGACCGGGTGCTGACCTCCCTGGGGCTCAACGGTAAGGCCGTCATCCCCCTGATCCTGGGGATGGGCTGCGTCACCATGGCGGTGGTCACCACCCGCATCCTGAGCACCCCCCGCGAGAGGCTCATCGCCACCGCCCTGCTGGCCCTGGCCATACCCTGTTCGGCCCAGCTGGGCGTGATGGTCGCCCTGGTGGCCCCCCTCGGCCCGGCGTTCCTCCTGGCCTACTGCCTCATCATCCTGGCCTTCCTCGTGGCCGCGGGGACGGCCCTCAACGCCCTCCTGCCCGGGAGCTCCTCCGATTTCCTGATGCCCCTGCCGCCCCTGCGCTGGCCGCAGCTGGCCAACGTCCTCCGCAAGGCCATACACCGCACGGAGTCCTTCCTGCGGGAGGCCATACCCTTCTTCCTCCTCGGCTCCTTGCTCCTCTCGGGCCTGGAGATCGCCGGGGCGCTGCCGGCCGTCGAGGCCTACGCGAGGCCGGCCACGGCGTGGATGGGCCTGCCCCCCGAGGCCGCGCGGGCCTTCATCCTGGGCTTCGTGCGACGGGACTTCGGGGCGGCGGGCTTTTATCACATGGCCCTGACCCCGGCGGAGACCCTGGTGGCCATGGTGGTGATCACCCTCTTCGTCCCCTGCATCGCCTCCGTCCTCATCATCGCCAAGGAACGCGGCCCGCTGCAGGCGGCCCTGCTCTGGTGCCTCTCGGTCCTTATCGCGCTGGGCGTGGGGGGACTCCTCAACGCCCTAATGTGAAGGCGCCCAGACCGGGCGCCTTCACGGGGGTATTGGGTTATGGGGGCAACCCATTTTGAAAGCTCTCTTGCTCCCCAGGTGGAGCCGAAAAATCAAGCCCGCCTGTCTGGCGGGGCTTCCCGGCCGAGCGGACGCTCGACCCTCGCTCTTCGGAAGCCCAGCCGTCCTAGCCTACGCCTTAGACCTGTGGCTTTGCGCCCCCACCTTTCGATGGGTTTGCCCTTTCGGAGACCTCCTAGGTTGTTAGTTCTTACGTTCTACACCGCCCCCGGGATTCCTCCCGGCGAGGAAAAAAAGGACTGATCGCACCTGCCATAGGGACAGCACCAGACGCAGATGCCGCAGATGGTGCCGTCTCCCTTGAAACCCCAGGCCTCCTTCCGCCGCTCCGTGTGCTGGTGGCAGGCCCAGACGTCGAAGCGCTCCTCCCTGAGCTCGTCGGCCCGCCAGGGCCTGCCCGTGAAGGCTCCCGCGGGGCAGGCCTCCACGCAGACCCGGCAGCTGCCGCAGTCCCGGTCCAGGGGACGCGAGGCCTCAAGCGGCGCGTCGGTCAGCACCGTGGCCAGCCTCACCCGCGGGCCGTGCTGGGGCGTCACCAGAAGGCAGCTCCTGCCGATCCAGCCGAGCCCCGCCTGGCGTGCCACGGCCTTGTGGGAGAGGTAACCGCGGAGTTCCGTCGCGTCGATGGTCTGGGAGGCCGGGATCGGGTAGGCCCGGTACCCCGCCGCCTCGAGGAGGCGCGTTACCTCCCTCGCCGCGGCGTCCAGGGCCGGGTTCACCACCTGGTACATATGATGCCAGTAGTTCAGGACCGGGGCCCTCTTCCGCCCGTCGGCGGTCCCCTCGAGGCCATCCACCACCGCGGCGGAGAGCCTCGCCAGGAGGGAGATGGCCCGCGGATATTTCTCCAACAGGGCCCTCCCCTCGCCCTGGGCGGAGTCTAGGATGAGGGCGGTCTCAGCGACCCCCCAGGCTGTCAGGCCGTGTCTCTCGATAACGGCGTCGAAGTTCACGACATCACCCCCCGCACTACTTCGCCTCCTCGAGGGCCCCTCCTGCCGCACGGGGCTCCTCCAGGGAGAGGGAGTAGAAGAGCCCGATCCCCACCGCCACCGCGGTCAGCAGAAAGGTCACTTCATAGCTCACGAACCTGATGATCAGGCCCCCCAGCAGGGACAGGCCAGCGCAGGGCGCTATTAACGCGTTCATGAGCCCGATGTAATTGGGCCGCTCGGACTCCGGCACCGTGGCCAGCAGGTGGTTGATGAAACCGATCCAGTTGCCCGTGTAGAAGAACCCCATGGCGACGAACACCAGGGCGTAGAGGTACTGGGTCGCCGTGCCGTAACCCGCCGCCTGCAGCGGCCCGGCGAGGAGAGCTACGACGGGGGCGGTCAGGGCCATGGTCACGGTCAGTATGAGGACCTTGCGGGTCCCCACCACATCGCACATGTAACCCAGGAGGGGGCCGGCCACCACGCCGCCCAGCATCTGCGCGGAGACGAAGAGCCCGATGAAGGAGGGCGGGATGCCCAGCCCCTGCTGAGCGTAGATTATGAAGAAGGGCATGGACATGAACAGGAAGCTGCCCAGGATGCGAACCCGCATCATCCTGGCGAAGGGCGGGCTCTTGCGCCAAAGCTCGGGCAGCCGGCGCAGGCGGGCCGTCACCCCTCCGGCGACCTCCAAGACCACGCCCTTGGGCTCCCTGATGAGGTACTGGCAGAGCGGCGAGGCCATGGCCACGGTGACCCCGATGGTCAGGATGAGGGAGTAGTTGGCCGGGTAGTCGACGGCTTCCAGGATGCGCTTTACCAAGAGCCCGCCGAGAAAGGCCAACAGCCCGCCCACGAACTGCATGAGGCCGAAGAGGCGCCCCCGGCCCCGCGCGTCGACCGACTTCCCCACCACGTCCGTCCAGGTGAGGCTGCTTACGCCCTCGTTCACACACGAGACGGTGTACAGTAGGAAGAAGAGGGCCAGGGCCAGCTCCGGCCTGGAGGCCGCGAGGAAGTAGACCACGGCGGCCATGCCCAGGATGGAGAGCTTATGGGCCACGCCCGACCACACCATCAGCGGCCGCTTGTAGGGAAAGGCGGCGACGTACCCCGCGATCAGCACCTGGGGCAGGAGCCAGAAGCCGTACCTCACCGCCGTCACCAGGCCCACCACGACGCTGGAATCGGTGAGGGTGCCCACCAGCGCCGGTATGACCGTCGTGGGCTCGAAGAAGGTGAGCCCGGTGAGGTATAAGACCCCCTCCGTGAGGAAGAGATAGTAGTTGCGTCTTACGTCCGTGGGCGCGAGCCCCTCGACTGATACACCTTGCCCGAGCTTAGCCATAGATGTCCCCTCCCTACTCTCACAGCGCCTCCCGTACACCGTCGATGAACCGCTCGAGCGCCAGAGCCGCCCCGTCCTGCTCGCACGGAGCGGTCACGTATCGGGCCTGCCTCTTCACCTCCTCGGGCGCAGTCTCCATGGCCACGCCGTAGGGAAAATCGCGCAGCATCTCGAGGTCGTTCTGCTGATCCCCTATGGTCATCACGGCCTCGTAGGGCACCCCCAGCAGGTCGGCCACCGTGCGCACCCCCTCGGCCTTGGTGGCGTCGGGGGCGAAGAACTCCAGCGTGTGGAGGTGGAGGTCCCGCCACCGCAGCATGCGGTGCCCCCCTATCTCCGCGGCCAGCCGATACATCTCCTCTACGGCCGCCGGGTCGCCGAACATGATGAGCCGCAGGGGATCGAGGTCGCAAAGGGCTGAGAGGTCCTTCACCAGGGCGAAGTTATCGTCGCTCCTCGAGTAGAAGAGGTCGAAGGCCTCCCTGGCCCACTCGGCGTCATAGTACACGCGCTGGCCGCAGTGGGCGTTCTCGTGAAGGAAACCGGCCAGGCCGAGCTCTCGCGAGCGCCGGAGGAGATGCCGGGCCACCTCCCCGGGGAGGTGTGTGGCCCTCACTATCTCCTCGCGCACGTGGTCGTACACCAGCGCGCCGTCGTGGAGGATCAACGGGACGTCGATGCCTAGCTCCCGGGCGAAACCCACCGCCGCGCTCAGCCTCCGGCCGGTCGCCAGGGTGACCTTGACCCCTGCCCGGCGGGTCGCGGCCACGGCTCGTCTCACCCGCTCGCTGATCCTGCCGCCGCATCTGATAGTGCCGTCTACGTCCAGTGCCACTAGTCTTATCATCCGAAGACCCCCGTTCTACTGCAAAAAAAAGAGCCCCCGCTCCCGAGGATGCTCCTTCGACGCGGGAGCGGATGTTCCCTGCCGCCTAGGCCAGGCTGCGCCGGATCAGGGCCGTAGCCACGCTCCCGGTGACCAGCGCGACCAGGGCCAGCACGAGGGCGCCGTTAAGCAGCTCGTTCCAGGCCCAGCCGGTCAGGAAGAGGCCTCGCATGGGGTTGATGGCGTAGCTCAAGGGGTTCCAAGTAGCCAGGCCGGCCAGCCAATCGGGCATCAGGTCCAGCGGCATCATGGCGTTGCTGGTGAAGACCAGGGGCATGGTGAGGAAATTGACCACGGCTATCAGGGCCTCGTGGCTGGTCAGCACCGCCCCCAGGGACAGGGACAGGCCGGCGAAGGCCATGCTCAGCAGGAAGGCCAGCCCGGCCAGGGGCAGGATGCCGAGGGGCCCGGCCGCGAAGCTGACGCCCATGCCCCACGCTATCCCCAGGATCACCAGGGACTGGAAGGCCGTCTGTATGCCGATGGCCAGCATCTTGCCGGCCACCACCGCGGCCCGGGAGATGGGAGCCGCCAGCATCTTCTGAAAGAAGCCCAGCCGGCGGTCCCAGACGATGCTCATGCCCCCGAACATGCCGGCGAAGAGGGTCACCATGACCACTATCCCCGGCGTCATATAATCGAGGTACTTGGCGGCCGGGAACCCCGGGATCATGGCCACCCGTTCGAAGAGGTTGCCCATCAGAGTCAGCCAAATGAAGGGCTGGAACAGGGTCATGAAGAGGCGCATCTTCTGGCCCAGGAGATGCTTGAGCTCCCGCCAGCAGACCCACCACGTATCGACGAAGAAGGTGTTCGTGAACATCCTATCACCCCGTCCAAGAGGTCATAAGTCTCTATCGCCGCGCCCGCCTGATGGCCGCGGAGGCCCTGTAGTAGGCGCCGCTTCCCTCTTTGTCCCTTAGCTCCTTGCCGGTGTAATGGAGGAACACGTCGTCCAGGGTGGGCCGTTTCATGTTCACCGACTCGATGGACACCCCGAGGTCGATGAGGCGCGAGAAGATGCCGGGGAGAGCCCGCTCGCCGTCCCGCACCACCAAGGTGTAGGTCTCGGCCCCGTCGGCGACCACCCGCTCCACCGGCGCCAGGGAGGAGAGCTCCCTCCGGAGCTCCTCCTCGGGCAGCCCGTCGCGGCCACCGAGCTTGAGCCGGACTAGGTCGCCTCCGATCTGCGCCTTGAGCTCCGCCGGCGAGCCCAGGGCGACTATGCGGCCCTCGTCGATGATGGCCACCCTGTCGCAGAGGTGGTCGGCCTCCTCCATATAATGCGTCGTCAGGAACACGGTGATCCCGTGCTTTGACCGCAGGTCCTCGATATAATCCCATATCCTCCGCCGCGTCTGGATGTCGAGCCCCAGCGTGGGCTCGTCAAGGAAGAGGATCCTCGGCCGGTGGATGAGCCCCTCGGTGATGTCCAGCCGCTTGCGCATGCCCCCCGAGTAGGTGGAGACGAGGTCATTAGCCCTCTCAGTGAGCTCCAGCATCTCCAGGAGCTCTGCCGTCCTCGACTCCAGGACGTCCTTCGGGAGGTGGTAGAAACGTCCCTGCAGCTCTAGGTTCTCACGCCCCGTGAGGCTCTCGTCCACCGCGATGTCCTGCGAGACGTAGCCGATGCAGCGGCGGACGGCGTCCGGGCTCTTGCTGACGTCGTAGCCGCAGACCTCGGCCCGCCCGGCGGTGGGCTTCAGCAGGGTGATCAGCATGTGAATGGTGGTCGACTTGCCCGCGCCGTTGGGCCCGAGCAGCCCGAAGATCTCCCCCTCGGTAACGTAAAAGGAAACTCGGTCCACTGCGAGAAGGCCGCCGCGATACCGCTTCGTAAGCTCTTGGGTCTGGATTATCCGCTTGCTCACGGAACTAACCCCCTTCCTTCAGCCACGGCGCACAGCGCCCGTAGCCCCTGCAGCAGGGCCCGCTGGTCCTCCGGCGCGAGCTGGGCGAAGAGGGCCGCCATCTCCCTCCTGTGGGCGTCGTAGACGGCCTCCACGCGCCGGCTGCCCTCCGCCGTGAGCTCGATCATCAGCGCCCGGCGGTCGGAGGGGTGCCGTCGCCGCCGGAGAAGGCCCTTTCCCTCCAGCCTGTCCACGAACCCCGTGACGGCCGGCCGGGAGACCCCGAGCTCCTCGGCCAGGCGCCCGGCGGAGCAGGGGCCGTCGGCGTACAATCGTACCAGCACCTTGAGCTGAGGCATGGTGAGGTCGTCGTCGACCCACGTGAGCTTCTGCCTGCGACGCAGAACCTCCATGAGCCGGGCGTGAACCTCCAATAGCTCGTAGGTCGTCCCCTCCCCCGGGGGACCGGTCCCAGTGCTCATTGGGCCCTAACCTCCCGGCCCTTAGTTTCAATGAGCTTAATTATTAATAACGCCTTAACGATAATACAGCTGGGGGAAGATGTCAAGGCCCCATATCCCGCGGCTGCGCCCGGATACATGCGGCGCCCGGCAGGGGATCGCGCGTCCCCGGCGAATGTGGGAAAGATAATCACCGGAAGGGGGGCTCGGTCCCCCCCCGGCGTGGCCGGGAAGCTCTGGAGGTGATGGAGATATGACCAACACAGGGGAGAACCTCGCTACGCGGCTCACGCGCCGGCGGTACGACCGCATCGCTCCCCTCTACGACCTTATGAGCCGGATGGGCGAGGGGAAGCGGTTCGACGGCTGGCGCCAGCTGCTCATGCAGGAGGTCCGTGGCCCCAGGGTCCTGGAGGTCGGCATCGGCACGGGCAACAACCTGCCCTATTACCCTCCCGAAGTCAAGCTCACCGGCATCGACCTCAGCGAGGGAATGCTGTCCAGGGCGCGCCGGAGGCTCGAGGCTATGAAAGAGGAGGACGCGGACCTTCCGGCCGTGGACCTCAGGCTGATGGACGTGCAGGCCCTGGACTTTCCCGACGACACCTTCGACACGGTGCTCACGGCCTGCGTCTTCTGCTCGGTGCCGGACCCCTTGCGCGGGCTTCAGGAGATCCGCCGGGTGTTGAAACCCTCGGGCCGGCTGGTCATGCTGGAACACGTGTTGACCCAAAACAGGTTCGGCCGCGTCCTGATGAACGCCTGTAACCCCATCGTGGTCCGCATCGTAGGGGCCAACATCAACCGGGAGACGGTGAACACCCTGCGCAGGGCCGGCTTCCAGATCGTCCAGGAGAGGAACCTCTGGCTGGACATCATGAAGTTCCTGGTGGCGAGCCCGGCCAAGTAGCCGGGCGCGAGCTCTCATAAAGGGCCCCCGAGACAGGGATAATATCCGATGAGTTGGAGGGGTCCAGATTGCTCGTTGTAGCCGTCCGCACGTTGATCCTCTACCTCCTCGCCGTCACCGTAATCCGGGTCATGGGTAAGAGGCAGATCGGTGAGCTCCAGCCCCACGAGCTGGTGATCACCGTGATCATCGCCGAGCTCGTCACCATCCCCATGGAGGACACCGGCGCACCGCTGCTATACGGCGTCGTCGCCGTGCTGGTCCTCCTGGCGGCCCAGATCGCGATGGCGCTGCTGGCCTTGCACAGCGAGAGGGCCCGGACCATAATCTGCGGCACGCCCAGCATCCTGATCAAGGACGGGCGCATCCTGGAGCAGGAACTCAGGCGCCTGCGGATAAACGTGAACGACCTCCTGGAGCAACTGCGCACCAAGAACTTCCCCAACGTCGCGGACGTGGCCTTCGCCATCTTGGAGACCAACGGGAAGCTCACGGTGATCCCCCGCCCCGAGCAGAAGCCGCTCACCCACAAGTCGATGCAGATCATCCCCCCGGCCGAGGACCTCCCCGTGACCCTGATCCAGGACGGCAAGGTGCTCAGGAACAACCTCCGCACGGCCGGCCTCGAGCTCTCACAGCTGGAGGATATGCTCAGGCAGAAGGGGATCGAGGCCCCCGAAAGGGTCTTCTTGGCCCAGCTCGACTCCCAGGGCCAGCTGTGGGTCCAGGAGAAGGCCGGGGCCGCGGGGGCGGGACGATGAAGGGGTACGTCATCATCCTCGGCATAGTCCTCGCGGTCCTCATCGTCGGCCTCGGCGCCCTGCGCTTCCTCTCGAGCACGGCCGAGGCCCTCCTTGAGGATCTCGACGCGGTAGGGGAATCCATTGATGCTGGGGACTGGAGCGCGGCTAGGGCCTCGCTCGAGAGGTTACAAAGACGCTGGGATGAGGTCAAGGGCGTCTGGGCCGTCTTCATCCCCCACGGGGAGATCGACCTCGTGGAGGAGTCGCTCGCAAAGCTCGCCGCGGCCGTGGAGTCCGAGAACCTGACCCTGGCCAGGTCAGAGCTCGCCGGGGTGAGGTTCCTGATTCGGCACATCCCGGAGAACGAGGTGCCCAGCTTCAGCAACATCCTGTGAGGGCTGCCCCTAGGGGGAGGCGGCAAAGCCGCCTCCCCAGCCGCCCGTCACGGATTCCGGAACTTCTCCTCCCAGTCTATCCTGCCCGTGAGCTGCATGAGCACGAAAAGGGTGGCGATGGACAGCACGGTCACCGTGAGCCCCGTGAAGCCCTTGAAGAAATGGGCGTAGGAGAACAGGACCAGGTAGATGAACTGGGCCAGGCCCGCCTCCACGAAGGCGAAACGAGGGCCCACTACCAGTCTGAGGTAGGACACCACCAGGCCCACGGAGACCAGCGAGGAGAGGACGAAGGCCACGTGGACGTCGATGTGGTCCACCAGGTAGGCGAAGAGGAGGTGAAAGGAGAAGAAGGCCGCCGCCAGGAAGAAGTAGTTCATGGGGTGGATGCGGATATCCCGCAGCACGCTGAGTATGAAGACGATGAAGAAGAAGAACAGCAGCGAGACGGGGGCGAAGAGGGTTATTTGGCTTGCGAGCGGCCCCGGGTTCAGACGCTTGGGCATCTCCATGCCCAGCTGGAAGCCGGAGATGAGGTTCTCGTGCTCCCAGACCAGCCGCCAGCCGCCGGGGATCTCCTCCTTGAAGGAGGGCGATATGGTCCGGGCCGGGAAGTCGATGGCCTTGAAGTCCGTGGTCATCTCCAGCCGGAAATCCTTGACCTGGCTCACGCCCTCCCCGAAGGAGTAGTACCAGCGGTCAAGCCCCCGCGACCTGTAGCTGACGTGTACCGGCACGGTCTCCCCCGGGCCTACGACGACCGAGGTCTCCACCTCGTTCTTGCTGGCGTCGGTCACGTCCACCTCCTGGCCGTCCACGACGAACCGAAACCCATCGTATATCGCCGCCGGCGTCGGGAAGACGAAGGTGACGAAGAACTCGCGGGCCTCGTCGGTGGGGTTGGTGAAGGTGTAGGAGCCCGAGAAATCCACGCCGTAGGTGCTGTACCAGAGGAGGCCCTTCTTGCGCTGGTCGAGGTCGAAGCTGACCGCGATCCGGCTGCTCGAGGGGATCACCTCCACTTCGCGTGAGCCCTGCCGGTAGTGGATGCGGGGGGCCCTCTGGTGGTGCTCGCCGCCCCAGAGTTCGGCCACCTCCCCCCAGAGGCCGCGGTAGGCCGACTGGGTGCGGAACTGGATGAGCGCGGCGAGGCCGAGCCAGGCGACGCTGGTGAAGACGAAGATGAGGCCGATGGCCACTATGCGTTTGAACATGGTTCTCCCCTCCAAATCTTAAGCGTGCCCGCCCCTATCTCATTATGACGGGGGCGGCCGTACTATGTTCCGGCGTCACGTAGACCTAACAGAGGATCGAGGCCCCCGGTGCCCGAGCCCGGAGGCCTCGAGGACAAGTCCCTTGGACCTAGTGGGCGCCCTCCTCCATGACCTCGACCGCCCTGGCCACGCCGGCGCCGGGCGGCAGGTCCATCCCCCTCTCCCGCAGGACGTCCTCCAGCGCCGTGAGGAAGAGGACCACGTTCTTCGGGCTGCAGGACTGACCCATGAGCCCGACCCGCCATATCCTCCCCTTGAGCGCGCCGAGCCCGCCGCCGATCTCTATCCCGTACCGGGCCAGCAGCGTCCCCCTGACCTCGGCGTCGGCGGTGCCCTCCGGCACCTTCACCGCGGTCAGCATCGGCAGGCGGTAGGGCTCCTCCACCAGGAGCTCGAGCCCCATGGCCTCGAGCCCCGCCTGCAGGGCCCTGCCCAGGCGGAGGTGTCTCGAGAAACGTTCAACGAGGCCCTCCTCGCGGATGATCCGCAGGGCCTCGTGGAGGGCGTAGATCATGTTGATGGGGGCGGTGTGGTGGTAGAACCTCTCCGCTCCCCAGTACTCCTGGATCATGGTGAGGTCGAGGTACCAGCTCTGTACCTTCCTCCCTCTCCCACGCAGGACCTCCCTGGCCCTCTCGCTGACGGTGACCGGCGCCAGGCCGGGGGGACAGCTCAGGCACTTCTGGCTGCCGCTGTAGGCGATGTCGATGTCGACGCGGTCGACGCCCACGGAGATGCCGCCCAGCGACGTGACGCAGTCGACCAGGAACAGGGCCCCGTGGTCGTGCGCCAGGGCGGCGATATCCTCCAGGGGCTGACGGACTCCTGTAGAGGTCTCGGCGTGAACCACGGCCACGACTTTAGGCTTGACCCTCCGGATCGCCTCCTCGAACCTGGCGGGGTCGATGGGCCTGCCCCACTCCTCCTCCACGGTGTGGACATCCGCGCCCAGGCGGCCTGCCACGTCGGCCATCCTCTGGCCGAAGAGGCCCTTGACCCCTATGAGGACCCTGTCCCCGGGCTCCAGGAAGTTCACGAAGGCCGTCTCCATGCCCGCGCTGCCCGTCCCCGACATGGGGACGGTCAGGGCGTTCTCGGTCTCGAAGACGTACCTCAGGAGCTCCATGGTCCGGTTCATTATCTCCAGGAACTCGGGGTCCAGGTGCCCGAGCAGCGGGGTGGACATGGCCCGCAAAACCATCGAGGACACGTCGCTGGGCCCGGGGCCCATGAGAATACGATCCGGCACCTTCAGCTCATGCACCATCCTCTACCCCCTCTAGTATCATCTCAGTGTCAACCGGCGGCCGGCCCAGGGCTCGCTCCTCAGAAGTCGGCCAGCAGCCGCTTGAGCTCCTCCCTCTGCTGCTTCGTCGCCGGCAACAGCGGCGGTCGCGGGTCGCCGCCGACGTAACCGATGAGGTCCAGGGCGGCCTTGAGGGCCGCGACCCCTCCCCCTCGGGTCACGGCGTGGTTCAGGGGCAAGATCTTCCTCTGCAAGGCCGCCGCCCGGTCGAACTCGCCGCGGCGGAAGGTGTCCATCAGGTCCACGCAGACGTCGGGAATGAGGTTGGCCACGGCCAGGGTACCCCCCACCGCCCCCAGGGCCAGGGCGGGGAACAGGAAGCTGCCCGACCCGGCGAACACGGCGAACTCCGGCGGGGTCCGGGCGACGATCTCGCCTATCTGCACGATGTCGCCGGAGCTGTCCTTGATGCCGATGATGTTCTCGTGCTCGGCCAGCGAACTCACCAGCCCGGCGTCCATGTTCAGGCCGGTGTTGGCCGGCATGTTGTACAGGATGACGGGCACCTCGCAGGCGTCGGCCACCGTGAAGAAGTGCTTCTTCAGGGCCTCCGCCGTCATCTGACCCTTGTAGTAATGGGGGGTGAGCACCAGGACGGCCTGCGCCCCCGCCCCGGCGGCGTGACGGCTCAGGGCCACGGTGGCCCCGGTGGACTCACAGCCCGTGCCGGCCACCACCGACAGGTTCCCGGCGTGCTCGCAGACGTAATCGATGAGCGCCCTCCTCTCCCCCTCGTCCAGGTAGACGAACTCGCCGTTGGTGCCCAGCACCACTACACCCGCAAGCCGCGTGTTGCCCCACTTGCGCAGGTTCTCCTTCATGCCCGCGAAATCCACCTCATCGCCCACAAAGGGTGTGGGTATGGGGGCGTATATCCCCTTGATCGGCGCGTCCCGCCACCTATCTTCCATCTCTTCCACCTCCAGATATATCCTTCTTGCTTGTGAGTAGATTCCCTTCCGCCCGGCGCGGCTCCGTCCGGGCTTTAGTGTACCCGTTATAGCCGGCGAGAATAGTTGAGTCCGCTGGCCCGCGGGGTCTTTGCGGAGGTATTGACACGGTGGGAGCGGTCTGTTAGGATAGGGGGGAGAAATTAGACCTTTAAATCGGTCCAGTGAGGCCGGTAAGGGGCTAATCCGAGGGATAGGTATGGGTAGGCTTCTCGCCGGCCGCGAGAAGCCTTTCTTCTTGGTCTGGAGAAGCCCGTACTGGCTCGGACAGGAAGGCTAGGCTGTGAGAGCATAATAGGGCACCGCCCTCCTTTTAAGCCAATCCGGCGAGGTTGGCAAAGGAGCCCCGAAGAGGTCCACCCTTCGCCGGCCGGCGAGAGGTGGCCTTTTTTGAGGCAGGCCCTCGGCCTCACCTGGGCAAGGGAGGAGAGGAGGAACAAGATGGAGTCACCTAGCGCCCTTGACAGGGTCATCTTCGCCCTCGACGTCCCCAGCATCGAGGAGGCGAGGGACTGGGTACGGCGCCTGCCCCTCAAGCACTTCAAGGTCGGCCTCGAGCTCTTCACCCAGGAGGGCCCGGCCGCGGTAGGCGCAGTGGCCGAGTCCGGCGGGCGGGTCTTCCTCGACCTGAAGCTTCACGACATCCCCAGCACGGTGGCCGGGACCATGGCCGCGGCGGTCCAGGCTGGGGTGTTCCTCATCACCGTACATACCGCCGGCGGGCCGGAGATGATGCGGCGCGCTGCGGCGGCAGCGAAGGAGGCCTCGGAACGCCGGGGAGTGCCCCGCCCGGCCGTCCTGGGCCTCACGGTCCTCACCAGCCTCGATGGCGGGGCCCTGCGGGCCGTCGGGGTCGACCGCGAGGTCATGGACCTCGTGGTGAGCCGGGCCCTCCTGGCCCGGGAGTGCGGGCTTGACGGTGTCGTCGCCTCTCCGGCCGAGGCGGCGGCCGTGCGGTCGGCCTGCGGAGAGGACTTCTTGATAGTTACGCCCGGCATCAAGATGGGGGCCAGGGTGGGCGACGATCAGCGCCGCGTGGCCACGCCCGCCAAGGCCCTCGGCAGGGGCGCTGACTACCTCGTGGTGGGGAGGGCCATAAGGACGGCACCGGACCCGGTGGCGGCCCTGGCCCAGATCGAACAGGACATCCGGAGGTGGGAGAGATGACGGACATTCGAGAGCTGCTGGAGAAGTACGGGGCAGTGAGGCACGGGCACTTCCTGCTCAGCTCCGGCCTTCACAGCCACCAGTACTTCCAGTGCGCGCTGGTCCTCCAGCATCCGGAGGCGACGGCGGAGCTCGCCCGGCGTATGGTGGCCGACCTTAAACCGGGCCCCGTGGACGTGGTCATCGGCCCGGCTATCGGCGGCATCGTCCTGGCCTACGAGCTGGCGAGACAGCTGAACGCGAGGGCCCTCTTCGCCGAGAGGGAGGAGGGCCGGATGAAGCTCCGCCGCGGCTTCGAGCTCGCCCCGGGCGAGCGGGTGCTGGTGACGGAGGACGTCGTGACCACCGGCGGGTCAGCCAGGGAGGTGGTGGAGCTCGTCCGCGAGATGGGCGCGACACCCATCGGCGTCGTGGCCATCGTGGACAGAAGCGGCGGGCGGGTTTCCTTCGAGGTACCCTTCCACGCCCTCCTGGTGACGAAGGTCTCCAGCTACCGCCCCGAGTACTGTCCCCTGTGCCAGGAGGAGCTGCCGCTGGTGAAGCCCGGCAGCAGGGAGACCAAGCCCGTTCAGGCACTGCAGAGTTGAAGCGCCATGACTAAAGCCCCGGGGGCGGCGACCCCGCCGTCCCCGGGGCGCTATCAGCCTCTGCCGGCTAGCTGCACTTGGAGTAGCCGCACACCAGGCAGGTGGCGCACCCCTCCTCGTGCTTCATGTGCCCGCCGCATTCGGGACAGGCGCCCGTGTGATTGACCAGGTTGTCCTGGCTGGCGGCCACGAACTCCTCGCTGACCCCCGTCTCCCTGTACCGCACGTACCTCTCCAGGACTATCCCCACCGCGTCGGCGCAGGAGAGGACCATGCCCCCCTGCTGCCACGAGGGCGCCGGGCACCTGATCCCCCTCAGGTGCTTGATGATGGCCTCGGGCTTCACGCCGGCGCGGAGGGCCAGTGATATCAGGCGGCTGATGGCCTCGGACTGGGAGGAGGCGCACCCGCCAGACTTGCCCATCTGGGTGAACACCTCACAGAGGCCGTGCTCGTCCTCGTTCACGGTGACGTAGAGCTTACCGCAGCCCGTATCGATCCGCTCCGTGCGGCCGTGGGTCACCCGGGGCCTCGGCCTCGGCTCTATGACCTCCCTCTCGCCCTTCTTGGCCTTAGCGCCGTCCTTGTCGCTTCCCACCGTCAATACCTCCCTGTCTCTGCTGCCCGCCCGGTAGACCGTGACCCCCTTACAGCCCAGCTCATAGGCCAGGTTGTACACCTTGGCCACGTCCTCCTTGGTGGCCGACTGGGGGAAGTTCACCGTCTTGGACACGGCGTTGTCGGTGTACTTCTGGAAGGCCGCCTGCATCCTGACGTGCCACTCCGGCGATATGTCGTGGGCGGTCACGAAGATCCGGCGCACGTCCTCGGGCACCTCTTCGATCCCCCTGAGGGTGCCCCGCTGCGCCACGAGGCGCATAAGCTCCGGGCTGTAAAAGCCGCCTTCCTTGGCCACCTCCTCGAAGAGGGGGTTTACCTCCACCAGCCGGTCGTCGTCCAGCACGGTGCGGGTGAAGGCCACGGAGAACAGGGGCTCGATGCCCGAGGTGCAGTCGGCGATGATGCTTATGGTGCCCGTGGGCGCTATGGTCGTGGTGGTGGCGTTCCGCAGCGGCTCCATCCCCGCCTTGTCGAAGACGCTGCCCCGGAAGTTGGGGAAGGGGCCGCGCTGCCGGGCCAGCTCGGCGCTGGCCGCCCGGGCCTCGTCCCTGATGAACCGCATCACCCTCTCGGCCAGGCCCACGGCCTCCTCCGAGTCGTAGGCTATGCCCAGCTTGATGAGCATGCCGGCCCAGCCCATCACGCCGAGGCCCACCTTGCGGTTGGCCTTGGTCATCCTCTCGATCTGCTCGAGGGGATAGCGATTGGCGTCAATGACGTTGTCGAGGAAATGGATGCTTTGGTGGACCGTCCTCCTGAGCTTCTCCCAGTCCACCTCCCGGGCCGGCTCGTCCACCATCAGCGTGAGGTTGATGGAGCCCAGGTTGCAGCTCTCATAGGGCAGAAGGGGCTGCTCGCCGCACGGGTTGGTGCTCTCGATCTCCCCGACGTGGGGCGTGGGGTTGTCGGCGTTGATGCGGTCGATGAAGATGACGCCGGGCTCACCGTTGTTCCAGGCCATCTCCACGATGAGGTCGAAGACCTCTCGGGCGTCGAGCTTCCGCACCACGGACCCGTCGCGGGGGTTCACGAGCTCGTACTCCTCGCCCCGCTCGACCGCCTCCATGAAGGCGTCGGTGACGGCCACGGAGATGTTGAAGTTGGTGATGTCGTCGTTGTCCCTCTTGCAGGTAATGAACTCCAGGATGTCCGGGTGGTCCACCCTGAGGATGCCCATGTTGGCCCCGCGGCGGGACCCGCCCTGCTTGACGGCCTCCGTGGAGGCGTCATATACCTTCATGAAGGACACCGGCCCGCTGGCCACCCCCCCGGTAGACCTGACTATATCCCTCTTGGGCCGCAAACGGGAGAAGGAGAAGCCGGTCCCTCCCCCCGACTGATGTATCAACGCGGTGTACTTCAGCGAATCGAAGATGCTCCTCATGGAGTCCTCGATGGGCAGCACGAAACAGGCCGATAGCTGCCCGAGCTCCCTGCCGGCGTTCATCAGGGTGGGCGAATTGGGGAGCATCTCCCGCGCATCCATCATCCTGAAGAAGGTCTCCTCGACGGCCGCTACCTCCTCCTCGGACGCCCCGTACTGGGCGTCTACCGCCGCGATGACCCGGGCCACCCTCCGCAACATGTCCTCCGGGCTCTCGACCACTTTCCCGTCGACCTTCTTGAGATACCTCCGCTCTAACACCGTCCTGGCGTTTGGCGTAACCCTCAAAGTCTTATTCCTCCCCCACGACTTGTTACTCCTCCAGCAGTCGGTCCAGCTCCTCGCGGAACCTCTGGAGGTCCTTGAATTGTCTGTATACCGAGGCGAACCGTACGTAGGCCACCTCGTCGAGGGCTCTCAGGCGCTCCATCACCTTCTCGCCTATCTCCTGGGAGCTCACCTCTCGGCTCCAGGTGTCGCGGACCTCTCTCTCCACCTCGGTGGCCACCCTCTCCAGCTCGTCGATGGAAACCGGCCTCTTCTCGCAGGCCTTCAGGAGCCCCGTCAGGATCTTGGCCCGGTCGAAGGGCTCCCTGCGGCCGTCCTTCTTTATGACGCTGAAGGGCGCCTCCTCCACCTTCTCGTAGGTGGTAAACCGCCGTGAACAGACGGGGCACTCGCGCCTCCTTCGGATCACCGTGCCCTCCTCCGTGGGCCGGGAATCCAGGACGCGGCTGCCCTCGGCCTTACAGTACGGACACCTCATACTCCCCCGCCCCTATATCTTGTATACACCGCTAATTATAACCCACAACATCTTGAGTGTCACCGGCCGTGGCGCGCCCCTGTGGCCCCTCTTGTCGGTTATCCTCGCGGGTTCTAATCCCAGCGTCCCCAATCCCATCCTTTCCCCAAATCGAGTAGGAGGGGGCGGCT
>DFND01000067.1 GCA_002375895.1 Firmicutes bacterium UBA3576 | reverse complement strand
CCACCTTATGAAGATGGCGGAGAAGGAGATGGCCACCACCCCCACCCCCACCGCCAGGTAGGGGAGAAAGGGTTGGCGCCGCTCGGTCGCTCCCCTCATCAACCGCACTCTCGTCTCAACCTCTCGGCGAGGCGGGCGGTGAGCTCGTATACAACCCGGGCCTCCGGCAGGGTCCCGCTCCCGGTCCCGCACGAGGGCGTGAACATGCACTGCCCCTCCAGGGCGGCGCGGTCGACGCCGCGAGCGGCCAACCTGGACACGCTCTCCTTCCACAGCTCCACGAGGTCATCGAGCTCGGCCTCTCCGCTGGTGGGCACAATGCCCCAGGCCAGGATACCGCCCCTCTCAAGAAAGGCGGCCAGCTCCTCGGCGTAGGGCAGTAGCGAGGCGAAATGGCCGTGGGCGTCGAAGTTCACCACCCCCACCTCGGACCGGAGTAAGATGGACCAGTCCGTGCCGGCACAGACGTGGGTCCCGGTGATCACCCCACGGGCCTCGAGGAAGGAGTACACCGAATCCAACCCCGCACGGATCGTAGGGCCATCCAGGGTGATGAAGAGGGAAGACCCGTGCGCGTAGAGCCCAGGCTCATCCAGGAACAACACCACCTTATGGGCCAGTGCCGCCAGCTGCTCCGCCTGCCACAGGGCCGAGAGGCGCACGGTCCTCAAGATCAGGTCCCGCAACGTGTCGTCGTAGAAGGCGCTCCTGCCCCTCGAGTCTACGAGCTCAAGCCCCAGGGTGAGCGGGCCCGTAACCTGGCCCTTGACGTACTCCATCTTCGCCCCGGCCTTCCGTTCGAGGAAACGGTAGAACCCCACCGCGGCCTCGCGAGGCAGGGCGAAGGCCTCCAGGTCGCCGACCCCCTCCTCACAGGCCAGGCAGACCTCGTAATACCCAGCCAGGCGCTCCTCCCAGCCCGCGGAGCCGTCCACAAAGGCCAGCCGGCCCGCGCTCTCAACCAAGAGGCCTGCCTCCATCAGGGGGGTGACGTACTGGCGCGTGAGGCCCTCCAGCTCGCTCCTCCGCGGCAGTTGGGGCCAATGCGGCAGCTCCGGAAAGGTCTCATCGATCAGGTCTATGGCGGCGTCGGCCGACTCATGGGGAAGGCTACCCACCCCCGTGCACAGAAAACGTCCTCTCAAAGGCCACCATCCTCTCCTTCCAGTTCGTCACCGAGCTCCCGCAGGAACTGTGCATCATCGGTGAACTTCCGGGCCTGAGCCATGTACCTCTGGACGGCCCTGGCTCGTTCGGCCCGGTCCACCCTGAAG
The DNA here is from genome assembly GCA_002375895.1 of Firmicutes bacterium UBA3576. Lineage (GTDB taxonomy): Bacteria > Bacillota > Sulfobacillia > UBA3569 > UBA3569 > UBA3569. Next base: position 3,668 of record DFND01000067.1, on the reverse strand, counting down.
GTGCCCACCGCCTCCAGCAGGTGTACCGCCGCCACCGCGCGAGCCCGCCTGTCGAAGGCTATCCGCCGGGCACGCGTGACCAACTCGGCCAGCTCGGCGCCGGAGAAACCGGCCGTGCCGGGGACGACCTCCTGGACGAGCACCTCCTCGAGGTCGCCCTCCAGGGGCGGGCGTGGCGTCCTGGCGCCCTCGACCAGGCCCAGGTGTACCCGCAGAATGGACAGGCGCGCCTGTGGACCAGGGTAGAGAAAGGGTATCTTGTAATCCAGACGGCCGGCCCTTAGGAAGGCCTCGTCGAGCAGCGAGGGCACGTTAGTGGTGCCCACGATGATGGACTCCCTCTCGGGCCGCCCCAGCCACTCCAGGAACTGGGAGAACACCCGGCTCGTCTCCTCGCCCGCCGAGTCACCGACCCGGCCCCTCTTCCCGAACCTATCTATCTCATCGATAAACACCACAGCCGGGGACATCTTGTCCACCAACCTGAGGGCGTCACGCATCCGGTGTCCTGACTCCCCCAGCCACTTGGAGTAGATGTTCTCGGTCAGCAGGTTGATGAAGGGGAGGTTCACCTCCGACGCCAGGGCGTGAGCGAAAAGGCTCTTACCCGTTCCGGGAGGGCCGAAGAAGAGCACGCCGCGGGGCAGGGGAACCCCGAAGGACCTGGCCCTCTCGGGCTCCCTCAGGACGTTAACTATATATCTTCGGATGAAGGATTTGACCGCATCGTAACCTCCGATGTCGGCGAAGGTGTACACCGGGTCCTTCACCTCGAGAACTCCCGACTGTTTGACGAGCTCGGACTTCAGGATCTTGATATCCGTGAGGTCGAAGGTCCCCGAACGATAGTAGGCCTCCAGGAGGACGCTCTCCAGCTGGTGGAGGTTGAGGCCCGAGGTGGCCGCGACGAGGGAGGCCACCCGGTCCGTGACGTCGAGCTCGAGCTCACGGGCGAGGTCGATTATGGTGGTCCTCCTCTCCCAATCTGCCGAGGGGTCCACCGGGATGATCACCACCAGGTCCCGGGTGGCAGGGTCCAGTAGCGACGTGACGTCCGGAGTGACGAGGTAGACGCTGGAGCCAGTGGTTATGACGGCGGGATCTATGGCCCAGGCTCGGAGAGCGCTGCAGAGGCCGGTCTCCCACTCCCTGTTCTCGTGGAGGTTTTGAATGACGAGGGAGACCCTTCTCTCCTTAAGGATCGAGTCCACCTCCCGGAGGGCCGATTTCAGGTGCCGTACCTCGCCTCCCTCACCCGTGGCGAAGGTCCTCTCCAGGGCCGTCCCCTCTGAACTCCGCTTGATAGCCTGAAACTGGCGGCCGGCATCCAGACGTCCAAGGCCCATCCAGGGATCATAGACCAGGACCTCTCCCCTCTCACACAGGAAGTCCTTGAGCTGCCACAGCCTCTTCGGGTCACCCGTCTCAAAGCATATGACCGGCGAGTAGTTGCTGCGACGCTTCAGCTCAGCGGCCTGTATCCATGCGGGGCCCTCCACGGTCTCTGCCTCCTAGCCACACGGTGACGAAAACCGCACCTTGAGCTCCAACCCCAGGGCTCGCAGCCTCTCCTCCACCTGGGGGATCGCCCGCTTAGGGGCGAGGAGCTCAATCGACCGGCCTCTCACCACCGCCTCCACGACCTCAGTAGTCGACGGGAACTCGCCCGTGCGACCCGGACCGGTCCGTCTCCGCGGCGATCTGCTCCTCATCCTTCATCGTCCTCCTCGTGACCCTCATCGACAGGCCCATCTGTTCCAGGCGGGCGCGCAGCTGCCTCTCCTCCTCAAGGCAGTCTTCGCCGCAAAAGCCCGAGAACTCAACCTCCAAAAGGCCTCGCGGCCCCACCGTCACCCGCACTCGTTCGGCCATCTCCATCACCTCGTGCCGCGAACTACGATGACCCTGCGGCCGCCCGGCCGGCCCTCCTCCAGCTCCACCTCGTAGTGAAGCTCAGCCAGGGCACGCCCCACGGCCAGGGCCGAGAAATTCTGCAGGATCTCCGCCTGGAGCTCTTCGGCGAGGTCCGCGCCCTCGTAGGGATCGTATAGAAAACGCAGCCGTCCGTCCTCCCGTGAAACTTCCAGCCCGAGCCCACCCGGCAGGCCGGGGACGGTCAGCGCCAGGTCGCAGGCGTGGACCCGGCCGAAGTAGTCTCGGACCGCTCCGGTCACCTGGCCCCGCCTCTCTCGCGCCACGGCTGCCACGGCGTCCCGCAGAAGGGCCCAGCCCGGGTCCTCCTCGAGGGCCCCGCCGGCGGCCACGCGGCGGAAAACAACCTCCGTCTCAAAGGATGCGATCTCGCTCATGGGAATCCCTCACTTCAAAACCACTTCTCCCCGCGCCGCCCGGTTCCTCTTCTCCTCCCATTCCCGGATCCTCCGACGCACCTCAGCCAACTCCCGGCGGTACCGCTCGCCCTCACCCTTGAGCTGGCCTGAGGCAGGAGAGGCCTCGTCAGCCGGTCTGCTCCGGTCCAGAAGGGTAAGCTGGACCACCGCCAGCCGCGCCCGGAGCCGCTCACGACCCTGCTCTGCGCCCCGTTCTCTGCCGGCCACGGCGAGCTTCAGCCTGGCCTCAAGGGCACGCGCCTCAGCCACCAGCTCCTCCTCGCTCAGTCGACGCAGGGCCTTCCGCCACTCCTCTACCTTCACGGCCCGGGCCCGGGCCCGATCCCCTCGGAGCCATTCCTCCAGGACCTTGGCCCAGCGCCGTCCCTCGCCCTGCCCATCGGAGGTCCTTTCCCCGTCCCTGCTCCTCTCCAGAGACCTCTCTACCCTGTGCAGCGACTCCAACAGCTCGAGCTCCCGATTGCGGAGCTCCTCCAGTCTTCGGTCGTAGAGCGCCAGGGCACGGCGCTTCCAGTATTCTGCGGTACCGATGGCCGCCAGGAGGTACAGGGGGAGGAACAGGAACAGCGTGGTGCCGGCCACGACCACGGGGCTGTAGCCGGAGAAGGTGTGGCGGGCCACTACGAAGGACAACAGGAGGACGGGGACCGCCTCGCCCACCAGCACCGCCCTGCTGCGAGCGGTCCAGATGAAACCCTTGCGCAGGTAGTTGATCCCCGCCACCACGCCGATAACGACCATTAACAGCACGAGGGCCAAGAGCTGCACCGTAATCCCCTCTTTCTCCTCTCCCTGCGAGCTGAGCGAGCAGCACTGAGACGGCTCCGAGGCCCGCTCCCGGCGCCATCACACCTCGCCGGCTATCTGTAAGGCCCTTCGATAGTCTCGCGGGGTGTTCACGTTGAAGAAAAGCACCTCCGGCCTCCCGTACCGCCTGATCCCCTCCTCGTCGAGGTACCGAACCCTCACCGAGGAGTAAAAGGCGGTGACCTTACGCCGTCCAGACCTCAAGGCCTCCTCCACCGCCCCAAGACAGGAGACGCTGTAGACGGCACAGAGTGGCTCCAATCCCACCCGAAGGCGCGGTACTACAACATCAACCCCCTCATATCTGACCAGTTCCTGCAGAAGGGCCGTCGGCAGGAAGGGCTGGTCGCATCCGGTGACCAGGAGGCGGTCCACTCCCGCCTCCCGCGCTACCACGAGGGCCGCGTGGAGCCCGCTGAGAGGGCCAGCCCCCGGCAGGCGGTCCTCTACGAACCGGGCCCCCGGGAAGTCACCTCCCCCCGCCCCCACCACCCACACGGGCGAGGCCAG
>DFND01000098.1 GCA_002375895.1 Firmicutes bacterium UBA3576 | reverse complement strand
AGCCGCCCCCTCCTACCCGATCGTGGTTGTAACAAGGGGGCGCGCACTTGAGTAACATTCTATGGGACTCTGGTCCCGAGTTCTCAGTAGAGGAGGTCGCATAAATGAGGAAGGGACACATGGTAGTTGTGATGGCGGTCCTGCTGGCGGCCCTCATGGCGGGCTGTGTCGGGTCGTCGGGCGACGACGCGAGCGCTCAGCCAGGTATCGGCCACGAGGCCCTGGATCGGTTGATAGCCTCAGGCGAGCTCACCCCCCTGGCTGAACCCGTAGTTGTGAAGATAGCCGAGGACGGTTCACCCTCTGGCGCCGGGTTCTACATAGCCACCGAGAGAGGGTATTTCGAGCGCCTGGGCATCAAACCCGAGTTCGTGACCTTCGCCTCCAGCGCCTACATGCTCCCGTCCCTGGCGGCGGGCCAGGTCGACGTGGCCGGTGGGATATGCAGCGTGTCGCTGTTCAACGCCATCGAGAGAGGCCTCGACATCAAGATCATCGCGGACAAGGGGAAGAACATCCCCGGCAAATCTTACTTCGACCTCGTCATAGCGTCTGACAAGGTAGACGAGATCCGGGAGCTCTCCGATCTCAAGGGCAGGACCATCTGCATCACCAGCCCGGGTAGCATCGACGAACTTTTCGTGGACCTGGCCCTGAAGGCAGGGGGGCTTACCAAGGACGACGTGCGGTATGTCATCTTGGAGTCCTTCACGGAGATCAACCCCGCTCTGGCCTCGGGTGCCGTCGACGCTGCCATGCACATCGAACCCCTCATCACGCAGGGCGAGAAGAACGGGATCCTGGACCGGTGGATCGACGCCACGGAGTGGGCCCCGGACTTCCAGGTGGCCGTCGTCCTGGGCAGTCCGCAGTTCGTCAACGAGAAGAGGCACGTGGCCGAGCGGTTTATGGTGGCCTATCTCCTGGGCCTGCGGGACTACTACGAGGCCTTCGTCCTGGGTAAGGGAACGGATGAGGTAATCAAGATCATGACCGAGTACACCCCCATGAAGGACGAGGAGCTGTGGCACGAGGTGAACGTCGTGGGCCTCAGCCCCAACGGAGAGGTGATAGAGGAGAGCATCGCCGACCAGCTGCGCTGGTTCCAGGACATGGGATACTTCGACGGCGAGGTGGACCTGAACCAGGTCATCGATATGTCGCTGGTCGATTACGCAGTGGGACTGTTGGGGGAATACGAGGAGTAGATGCGGAGGGGAGAGGATGGCTGGCCCCTGGAAGATGGTCATGGACAACATAAGTCGAGACCGACTCATATCGATCCTCTCCCCCCTCATGCTCCTCCTCCTGTGGGAGGCGCTGGTACGGTTTCATCTTCTCGACTACAGGTTCTTTCCGCCTCCCTCCACCATCGTCGGTAGGTTCTGGGAGCTGTTAGTGGACGGCACCATTCCCTCCCACGTGGCGATAAGCCTCTTCCGGGTCTTCAGTGGATTTCTCGTTGGCGCCGTGCCGGGGGTGATCATCGGCCTGACCATGGGCCTGTTCCCGGTGATACGGGCGGCGCTGGAGCCAGTGGTGGCGGCGACCTACCCCATACCTAAACTGGCCCTGCTGCCGTTAATGCTCCTCATTTTCGGGTACGGAGAGGCCTCCAAGATCGCGACCATAGGCCTGGGCTGTTTCTTCCTGGTCCTTATCAACACCGTTGCGGGGGTCGTCAACATCGACAAGATCTTCCTGGACGTGGCCAGGAACTACGGCGCCACCAAGAGGGATTATTACCTCACCATCGCCCTGCCGGGAGCGCTGCCCATGATCTTCACGGGGATGAAGCTGGGGTTGGGGGTTTCCCTTCTCCTGATAGTGGCGGCGGAGATGATCGGGGCTCAGAACGGGATAGGGTATCTGATCTGGACCAGTTACCAGATCTTCAGGCTCGAGGACATGTACATCGGCCTGGTGCTAATGGCCTTCTTCGGATACTTCTTCACCATGGGCCTGAACAGCCTGGAGAGGGTGGTCATACCATGGAAGGACCCAAAATCGTAGTCAGAGGGCTGAGCAAGGTGTTCGGTACCGGCGACAAGGCAGTTTTGGCCCTGGACGACGTGAGCTTTACGGTCCCCAAGGGCCAATTCCTCTGCATACTGGGCCCCAGCGGGTGCGGAAAGACGACCCTGCTCAGGATCCTGGCCGGCTTGGAGAAGAAGACCGGTGGCCACCTCGTGCTGCACCATGAGAACCCCGCGCAACCCCTGAACTCCATGGTCTTCCAGGAGTACTCGCTCCTGCCCTGGCTGACGGTGCTCGACAACGTGGCCTACGGCCTCAGGATGCGGGGAATCCCGCCCCGGGAACGGGAGGCGCGGGCCCGCGGGTTCATCGACAAGGTGGGCCTGGGGGAGTTCGCCAGGAGCTACCCGCACCAGTTGTCCGGGGGCATGAAGCAGAGGGTCAGCGTGGCGCGGGCCTTCGTCAACGACCCTGAGATACTGCTCATGGACGAACCCTTCGCCTCCCTCGACGAGCAGAACAAGATCCTCCTGCAACAGGAGCTGCTGCGGATCTGGGAGGGCACCAACAAGACGGTGGTCTACGTCACCCATAGCATAGACGAGGCCCTGTACCTCGGCGACCGGATCCTGCTCATGACCGCGCGCCCGGGGAGGATCAAGCGTGATATCGAGGTCTCCTTCCCGCGGCCGCGGGATTTCAAGGAGCTCAAGACCAACCCCAGGTTCGCCGCCCTCTTCGCCGAGGTCTGGGGGGCGCTGAAGGAGGAGGTGCTGGGGACGACTCTTAAGGAAAGGCCGCCCCGGCTCGCCGGCACCTGACGATCCCGCCCCGCGAGGGTTCAACGCCTGATGAGGGACCCTAGCCTTCGATACAGGGGCTCCCCGCGTGTCCAGAGGTGGTAGTAGAGGCGGTTATACACAAGGTCGAACTCGCCGAGGTACTCCACGAGCTCCGGGTTAAACCCCCTCTTGAACCTATAGAGCCCGTACAACGGGTTCTCTGGGTTGAGGTCCCCCGACACCCCCCGGAAGTCGTAGATCCTGCAGCCCTCCGCGTGGGCCCAGCTGATCATCGCCCACTGCAGGGCGTAGTTGGGCTGAAGGTTACGGCGCTCGTTGCTGCTGGCGCCGTAGACGTACCATACCGTGTCCCCGCAGATGAAGGAGATGGCGCCCGCCAACAGCTGGCCCTGGTACTCGGCCAGGAACAGGCGGGCCGAGCCGGGCCGGATCATCAGCTCCATGAGGTCGCGGTAGTAGGAGAAATCGCGGATGCCGAAGCCGTTTCTCCGGGCGGTCACCTCGAGGATCTCGTAGAATCGCGCCAGGTCGCGCTCATCGGTCGAGGTCCGCACGGTGACTCCCTTCCGCTGGGCGTACCGGATATTATAACGCGTCTTGGGGGTGCAGTCCGCGAGCAGGGAGTCGAGGTCCTTGTCCAACCGGAGGCGCATGACGAACCTGGGCTGGATGCTCTCGAAGTTCTTGCCCCCGGCCAACCGGCGGAAGCCCAGCTTCTCCAGCAGCGCCCTCACCTCCCTCTCCTCTGCCCGCACGGGCGGATCGATCTTGAGCATGAAGGCCCCTCTACTGCGGGCGACCTCCCGGATGCCGTCGAAGAGGGCCCGCACAGTAGCCTGGTCACGAAAGTCAACTACTGGGCCGCGGGGGCAGTAGAGCAGGGGGCGCCGGATGAGGGGCACGGCGCGAGCCAGAAGCAGGGCGGCGGCCACGATCCTTCCGTCGTCCTCGAGGACGACGCGGAGGGGAAGCCATCCCGTCCTGCGCTTGACCTCACCCCAGTTCCAGCTCTGGAGGAAGCTCGGGCGCGACGCCGAACGGATGAAGGCGTCGTATCGCTCCCTATTCTCAGCCCTCTCATCTAACACACAACAGCGCAATTTCTGGTCCTCCGTTTATCAATTGTTTACTTTTTCCGGCCTGTTCAGCGGCCACACTTTAGTATATCATCAACACGGGACGTGGCAGAGAACGGATACAGTAAGGGGCGATATCATGTTCTTCCCCTCCGCCTGGGTCGAAGTGGACCTGGACGCCATCGCCCATAACGTCCGCCAGGTGGCCCAGCGCCTTCCAGAAGGGACTCGTCTCATGGCTGTGGTCAAGGCGGACGCTTACGGTCACGGGGCGCTCGAGGTTGCCCAGTGCGCCCTCGCCAACGGGGCCACCTGGCTCGGAGGAGGCCCTGGAGCTTAAGAGGTTCAGGTGTCCCCTTCTCATCTTCAACCCCCTGAGCCGCGAGGAGGCCGAGGTTGCGGTCCGCCACGGGTTTCGGGTCTCAGTGGTCGGGCGGGAGGACGCCCGGGCGGTCGCTGAGATCGGCAGGAGTACCGGCTCGCGGGCCGTGGTACACCTCAAGGTGAACACCGGCCTCGGGAGGTACGGGGCCGAGCCGGAGGAGGTGCCGGAGCTCGTGCAGGAGCTCCTCACCTGGCCTGGGCTGGAGGTGGAGGGCCTTTACACCCACCTGGCAGACAGCCTGAGCCGGCCGCCCAGGGCCTCCCGGCGTCAGCTGGAGATCTTCGAGGGCACCCTGGAGGCCCTAGAGGCCCGGGGCCTCTACCTTCCGATCCGGCACGCCCTGGACAGCGGCGGCCTGCTGGCCTTCCCCGGTTCCTGTTACGATATGGTCAGGATAGGGAATCTCCTCTACGGGCTCGACGTAGCGGGCGACGCCCGGGAGAAGCTTGACCTCAGGGACCCCTGGGCCTTGAAGGCCCGCCTGGGCCAGGTCCGGTCCGTGGCTAAGGGGACCCCGGTGGGATATGGATGGGATTTCCGCGCCCCGCGGGACATGCGGGTGGCGGTGCTGCCCGTGGGCTACCACCACGGCCTGGGCCTTGAACCGGTGTCGAAGACGTACCGTTTCAGCAATATCCTCCGCAATACGCTGAAACGGCTCATCCTTCGTCTCCGCCTCGCGGGCGTGTTCGGGGTAAGGGCTTGCAACGGCTACGTAGAGGTCTGCGGTCGGCCGGCGCCCATCGTGGGACGGGTCTTCATGGGACACGCCCTGATCGATGTCACGGACATACCCGAGGCCGAGCCCGGTGCGGTGGCCACGCTCTCCGTGCCCAGGTCTCTAGTGAACCCCAGGCTAGCCAGAGTCTATTTCCAAGGAGGACAAGCCCTTCGCATAAGGTCGGCCGCCGAAACCGAGCCCCTTGAAGTCCCTTCCATGGACAGGGCCGTCGGCGGTTAGATATACATCGAAGATATCTAAGGGCCTCTCCGGGAGCGGGGAGGCCCCTTTTTTAGTGCGCCCGGCATGGGCGTTGTCTATAGGGTGAAAGTCCCGAACAACGAAGGTAGCAGTAGTTGTTAGCTTAAGGCAAGGGTGTCTCGGGCGACGCAGAATCTGAAGGAAGCCGGCGGCAAACCTCCGGCCCGAGGACCA
>DFND01000064.1 GCA_002375895.1 Firmicutes bacterium UBA3576 | reverse complement strand
CCCCTGATCCCCCGCAGGGCCCCAACCTCGGTGCCGGATATGACCTGGACCGTGCCGCCGAGAGCCGAAATCCCCTGCTTCAGGGCCGTTATGTGGCTGGCCACACCACCCGTGTGAGGGTGAGGCCAGATGGTCACCATCAGGAATTTCATGCCTGCCCACCTTCACCTTCAGTGTCCGGCTCCTCAACCCGCTCCAGGACCTCGGCCTCCTGTTGTAGGGTGTAAGGGTGGAGCCTCTTGCTGCATCCCTGCAGCATCAGGGGGTCTCCGTTCGGGCTCTGCTCCTGCACCCACCGGGACAATCTCTCCTCGAGATCCGCAGCAAGGGCGGGGTGCTCGGCGTACAGGTTCCTGGTCTCAGCCGGGTCCGACGCTAGGTCGTAGAGCTCACAGGGAGGGTTGCCGTACACGTCCTGCTGGATCGATCGAATCAACTTCCACTTCCCGTGGAGAATAGCTCTCTTAGACTGCCAAGTGGACTCCGAGAGAAAGATGGGACGACCACCATCCTGTGAACCTTCCCCCTGAACTAAGGGCAGCAGCGAACGCCCCTGTGCCTGGCGGACAAAGCCCACGTCGCGGATTCCCGCCAGGTCAAGCAGTGTTAAAGGTATATCAACGGAGACCACCGGAGCGTCGATCCTGATCCCGGCGGGAATTCGCCCCGGTCCGTAGATGATGAGCGGCACCCGCGTGGTGGTCTCATAGAGACCGTGGTGGTCGAAGAAGATCCCGTGCTCTCCCAGGCTCTCCCCGTGGTCGGAGGTGATTATCACCACGGTATCCTCGAGGATGCCCCAATAGCGAAGGGCACCAATAAGGTCGCCCACGTGCTTGTCGACGCAGTTGATCTCCCCGTCGTATGCCGCTATCGCCTCCTCGAGGCTCGTATCTGGGGTCAGGAAGTGTTCGAAGAAGAAGGAGGCCAGGGGCTCCCGCAGGTGCTGTCTCCACGGAAAGGGTTCCGGCCGCTCCGATGGCCCGAAGAGGTCGTGGTCCTCCGGGGGCAGGTACGGGGCGTGAGGGTCCCAGTAGTGAACGACCAGAAAGAAGTCCACATCGTGGTTGCGTTCCAACCACCCGAAAAGGGCCTCGTTCACCGACCGGGCGTCGGCGTGAATGGGAGCGGTCGTAGGGTCGGGGTCCACGTACTCGAGGAAACCCCTCTGAAACCAGCCTTTCCATCTGGCGAGGTTGTCGACGGCCCCGGTATGCAGGCCGGCGTATCCCAGGACCTCAGGCAGCAGCTTGATCGCCGGGTCTAGCGCCCTGCTGGAGCCGTGGCTGACTATCCCGTGCCGCGTGGGGTACATGCCCGTGTACAGCGAGGTAAAGGCCGGTTCTGTGAACGGGTTGGGGGTGTGGACGTTGGAGAACAGGACGCCCTCGCGGGCCAGATCGTCCAGATGCGGGGTGATCAGCTTCCCGTAACCGTAGCAGCTCACGTGGTCGGCCCTCAGAGCATCTATAACAACGAGAATAAGCTTCACCCGCCTCGCCCCTTCCAATACCGTGTCCCTTCACTGTTTGTAATCGAGTAACCTAGCGTCGAGTTTATCGCCCTCGGGCCGCGTCACGGGGCGAGGGACAAGGTGTGCCGCCCCCAGCCTAACATTGCGTCGTCGCACGTCTCTTTATGATCCAAACCCCTCACCCATGCTTGGACACCTGGATGAAACACCCCCGAAACCTGATGCGAGGCGTCGGGGGACAGAAGCGGGCAGGAGCCGGTCTCGGAGGAAGTCTAGGAGCCTAAATAGGCTTTGACGACCTCCTCGTTGTCTCGAAGCTCCCGGCTGGTTCCCTGGAGGGTGATCCTGCCGATCTCGAGCACGTAGCCCCTATCGGCCACCTTGAGGGCCTTGTTGGCGTTCTGCTCTACGAGCAGGATGGTGATACCCCTCTGGTGGAGGTCCTTGATGACGTTGAAGGAGTGGTTCACGAGGATGGGCATGAGGCCCGTGGAGATCTCGTCTATCAGGAGCAGACGGGGCTCGATCATCAGCGCCCTGGCGATGGCCAGCATCTGCTGTTCGCCGCCGCTCATGGTCCGGGCCAACTGCTTCCTGCGCTCTTTGAGCCGGGGGAACAGCTCGTAGGCCCACTCCAGGTTTCGGCGAAGGGCCCTGTGATCCTTGAGGTTATACCCCCCCATTCTGAGGTTCTCCTCCACGGTGAGGTCCGGGAAGACGCGCCTGCCCTCGGGCACGTAGCCCATGCCCATCTCCGTCCTCACCCACGCCGGCCGCCCGGTGAGGTCCTCTCCCCCGAACAGGATCCTGCCGTTCCGCGGCGGGAGGAGCCCCATGATGCACTTCATGATGGTCGTCTTCCCCGCCCCGTTGGCGCCCAGTATGGTCACGAACTCCCCTTCCCTGACCTCGATGCTCACGTCATCGAGGGCCTGAGACCGGTCGTAGAAGGCGTCTACGTGTTCGAGCTTAAGCACTTTCCTCATCCTTCCCGAGATAAGCCTCAATGACGTAGGGGTCCTTCTGGATCTCCTGCGGCGTGCCCTCGGCGATCTTCTTGCCGTAGTTGAGCACCACGATCCGGTCGCTGACGTTCATGGCCACGGGCATGTTGTGCTCCACCAACATCACGGTGACTCCCGTATCCTTGAGGCGGAATATGAGGTCGATGAAGTCGGCGGTGGCGTCCTGGCTGAGGCCGGCGCAGGGCTCATCCAGCATCAGCAGAAGGGGGTCCAGTACCAGCGCGCGGGCGATCTCCAGCCGCCGCAGGTGGCCGAGGCTCAGGGCCCCCGCCTTCTCGTGTTGGTAATCGAGGAGGTCGACCTCGCCCAGGGCCGCCCGGGCCCGCTCCAGGTTCTCCTCGGTATGGCTCAGGCGGAAGGTCTTGAGGACGCTCGTGTAGTGTTCTCCCCCCAGGGCCATGATGACGTTATCGAGCACGGTCATGTCCCTGAAGGGGTGAGATATCTGAAAGGTCCTGGCTATGCCGAGGTGGGCTATCTGGTGAGGCTGCAGGCCGTGAATGGGCCGCTCCTGCAGCAACACCTGGCCCTCCTGGGGCCTGTACACCCCGCAGATGACGTTGAACAGGGTGGTCTTGCCCGCCCCGTTGGGCCCGATGACCGCGAGGGTCTCCCCCGCGTAGACCTCAAAGCTGACGCCGTCTACGGCCTTCAGCCCTCCGAAGTACTTCTTCAGGTTCTTGACCTGGAGGATCGGCTCATTCCCCCGCACGGCTCAAAGATCCCCCTCTCGAAAGCCCCTTCCGGCCCCCGAGGTAGGGGGCGATCCGCCTCCAAAGGAAGCTGTCCTCCCCCAGCAGGCCTTGGGGCTGTAAGCGCATCATCACGACCAGCAGGCCACCGTAGACCAACATCCGGTAATCCGATATGAATCGGAACAGCTCCGGCGCCAGGCCCAGCAGGATAGCGCCGGCTATGGCGCCCCGGATGGTGCCGACGCCACCGATGACCACCATGGCCAGGATGGTGATGGACGTGGCGAAGGCGAAGTCGGTGGAGTAGATAAAGGTCATGTAGTGGGCGTAGACGGCGCCGGTGAGGCCGGCGATGGCGGTCCCCATGGTGAAGGCGACGACCTTGAACTTGTTCACGTCTATCCCCACGGATGCGGCCGCCGTCTCGTTGTTCCTGATCCCGCCGAGGGCCAGCCCCATCCACGACCGCTCAATGCGCCGCGACAGCAGACAGACGAGGACGATCAGGACCAGCACCAGGACCAAGAACGCCGTATTATCCATCGGGCGGCCGAAGAGATACGGCTTGCTTACCGACATCCCGAAGGAGGCGCCCAGGTAGGGCGTGTACTGGAAGACGGCCACCGTCACGAAGTTGATGCCGATGGTCGTGATGGCCAGGAAGTCCTCCTTCACCCGCAGGCTGGCCAGCCCGAGGAGGGCCCCGCAGAGGCCGGCGACCACGGCCGCGGCCGGCAGGGCTAGCCAGAAGCTCAAGCCCCACTTGCTGGTCATCACCGCCGCGGCATAGGCCCCTATCCCGAAGAAGGCCGCGTGTCCCAGCGTCGGCTGCCCGGTGTAGCCGGTGATGATGTTCAGGCTCAGCGCCAGCAGGACGAAGATCCCGATGTTAATGCTGACTACGATCTCATACATAGCCGCCATCCTTTACCCGTTAAGTTCTCATGCCTTATGTTCTCTGCCCCAGGAGGCCCTGTGGCCTGACCAGCAGGATCACGATCAGGACCACGAAGGCGATGGCGTCCCTGGGCAGGAAGAAGCCCACGTATCCGGCGACCAAAGTCTCCACGACGCCGATGAGCAGGCCGGCCACCACTGTGCCCAGGGGATTCCCGAGGCCCCCGAGGACGATAATCGCCAGCATCTTGTAGGCCGGCATATCGCCCATGGTGGGGAAGACGGAGTTGTACAGCATGCCGATCATGATCCCCGCCGCGGCCGCGAACCCGTAGCCGAGCAGGAAGTTGAAGGCCACAACCCTGTCCACGTTTACCCCCATGGCCTTGGCGATCTCGAGGTCCTGGGCGGTTGACTTCCAGGCCAGCCCCAGCTTCGTCCTATTGAGCATATACCAGAGGAAGACCAAGAGCACGGCCGTCGTGGCCATGATGGCGATCCATATGGCGTTTACCGATAAATAAGGAAGCTCGATGCCCCTGAAGGGCAGCTGGGCCTCGAAGGCCCTGATATGCGGGCCGGCCAACAGCCGGATCAGGTCCTGGATGAAGATAAACAGGCCGATGCTACAGATCAGGGGCACCAGAGGGGGTTTGTCCAGCAGCGGTACGTACAGGACCCTCTGGACGAGCACGCCGAAGAGGCCCGTGAACAGGACCGCTCCCAGGAAGGCCACCGGAAGGCTTCCCGTGGCCTGGTACAGGAACAGCCCGGCGTAGGCGCCGATGGCGTAGGCCCCGGCGTTGGCGATGTCGAGCACCTTCAGGATGCCGTAGACCAGGGTCGCCCCCATAGCTATCAGGGCGTACACGCTGCCGATGACGATACCGTTGATGAGCTGCTGCAGGATCATACCATGTAGCCCCTTCTAACCCTTCTCGTCTTTATGCCTTCCGGGCAGGATGCCGAACATCCTGCCCGGAAGGAAGGTCCGGTTTACTCGTTGGGCGGGGTGATGATGTCGGGATCGGTGATCTCGCCGAAGTAATGGAACTCGCCGTCGCGAACTATCTGAACCTGCACGGGCTTTTGGACCTCGCCCAGCTCGTTATAACCCGTTATAACCCCCGTGACGGCCTCGAAGTTCTTGAGCTCGGCCAGGCCCTGCCTGATGGCCTCCGGATCGGCGCCCTTCTGCTCGATGACGTGGAAGAGCACCATGAAGGCGTCATAGGTGGACGCGGCCACCATGTCGGGCTTGTGCCCGTACTGCTCCTCGTATTCGGCGATGAAGTCCTGTACTATCTCTCGTTCGCTGTCACGGTTCAGGTTGGTGGTGATGATCACGCCCTCGGCGGCTTCCTTGGCCACCCCGAGGAACTGCAGCGTGGAGTCAATGCCCTCGGTGCCCAGGATCTGGATGTCCAGGTTGAGGTCCTTAGCCTGCCGCACGATCTGCGCGCCCTCCCCGGCGTAGGCCGGCATGTAGAGGAGGTCGGGGTTCAGCTGCTTTATCTTGGCCAAGACCGGGGTGAACTCCTTCTCCCCGAAGGCGAAGGAATCGACCGACACGATCTCCGCGCCGAGCTCCTCGGCCTTCTCCTGGAAGGAGGTGGCCAGGGTCCGGCCGAAGTCGTTGTCGATGTGCAGAATGGAGATCCTCCGGGCGTCGAGCATCTCCACCGCTACCTTGCCGGCGGCCTTGCCCTGGACCAGCCCCACGAAGGACTGCCGGAAGATGTAGTCACCGGCCCGGGTTATGTCCGGGTGAACGGCGTAGGCCGAGATCATGGGGATCCCCGCCTCCTGATAGATGGGGGCCGCGGCCCTGGTCGTGCCGCTGTAGGAGCCGCTCACCACGGCCACCACGTTATCCTTCGTGGTCAGCTTCTGGGCGATGCTCACGGCCTGCTTGGTGTCCAGCCCGTCGTCGTAGTGCACGAGCTCCACCTGCCGGCCGTTGATCCCGCCCTGTTCGTTGATCTTGGCCACCGCCAGCTGGGCCGCCTTGAACACGCTGTCGCCGTCGGCGGCGGCCGGGCCGGTCAGGGGCGCGAAGAACCCGATCTTGATGGGTCCCTCAGCGGCCGTATCCTGTCCCCCGCCACCGCAGCCGGCGACCAGCAGCGTCAGGGCGAACATCAACACCAATACTGCGAGGTACCTGGTTGTACGCATTGGATCTCCCCCCTCGGGAAATGCTTTTTCAAATATTTCTGAAGGACTGGGGGGCCTACCTCTGTACTGAGGTATGATCAATAGCACGATTCTCTTTTCTTTTGCCGGTGCGGTAGTCGTAGGGGGTCTTGCCCACCACGCTCTTGAAGACCCGGCTGAAGTAGTTGGGGTCGCTGTAGCCCACTGCCTGGGCCACCTCGCCGATGCTCTTGTTCGTGGTGAGCAGCAGCTGCTGGGCCCGCCTGACCCTCACTCGCTTCAGATAGGCGGTAAAGCTCAGGCCCGTGGCCTCGCGGAAGACGTGGCTGAAATAGGAGGGGCTGAGGTAGCACCGCCTGGCCACCTCGTCCAGGGAGATATTCCGGGAGTAGTTCTGGTCGATGTACTGCTGCGCACGTGCTACGGCCCGGCTGGCGGCATCCTGCTGCCTCTCCCTTACTAGCTTCACAATCTCCCCCATCACTCCCAGCGCCCAAGCCGACATCTCCTCGAGGGTGGAGATGACCTCGATCTCCTGGCCGATCCTGACCTTAAGGTCGAGCAGGGGGTCCGAGTCCACCCCGAGGTCCATGGCGGCCCGCGAGAGGACGGTGAACATCTCCAGGAGCCGCACCCTGAGGATATCCGGGTCCACCGGGTGCTCGTCCTTGAGGTGACGGAACAGGCCCTCCATGACCCTCAGGACGGCCCCCCACCGGGCCCCCCGCAGTTCCTCTACCAGGGCGGTCTCCATGCGCACGAAGAAGGCCGAATCCCTCTTGACCGAGCCCCGGACGTCATCGAAGTGAATGATGGTGTCGCCACCCAGGTAGAACTTGTGCTTTAGCGCGCTGCGGGCCTCGCCGTAGGACTTGTAAAGGTGTCCGAGCTCGTAGGAGTTGCCGATGCCTATGGAGACGGTGAAGGGCAGGTGGTGATCGAGGAAGCTCTTCAAGAAACGCGCGTACTCCCGGGCCCTGGCCTTGGCAGAGCCTGACCTCCGGAGGCCCGCCGGGAGCAGAACCACGACCTCCTTGTCTCCGACCATGGCCTGGTTGATGTTGTTGCTGCCCAGGATGGCGACCAGCCCGTCGCCCTCCTCCCGGAGCAGGCCGTCGATCAGCTGCCAGACCTGCCTCCGCCTGGCGCTCACCAGGACCTCGTCGCGGGCCTCCTCCGGCGCGTAGTCCACCTGGATCACCAGCGCCACGTCGGGCAGGTGGACGATCCCGAGGAGTCTCACGAACCGCTTGACGTCGAATTGGCTGTAGATGTTCCTGAAGATGACGTTGTAGACGAACTCCTTCTCCACGAGCTGCCGAAGGGCCGCAAGGTCGCCGTTGAACCGCCGGAAGAGGTAGGTCATCCGATGCCTGCGGGTGCCCTGGTCCATCTGCTCAACGTCCCTTCTCCCTTGCTAGCCTTAATTTCGGCCCCGGCGCTCTCCATCCCTCCGCCAGGGATCATGCATCTCCTGGCAGGCCCCTTAAGGGGAGGGGCTTTCGCCGGCCTCGGCCGTGCGCTCGAGCTCCTCGACCTCGGCTATGACCGCGTCGATACGGGCGGCGAGGTCCTCCTTGGCCTCTGCGTCCCTTATGGAGTCCAGGTTTATGCGGACGTTGAGGGCGGCCGCTCGGGCGCCGGCGGCGGCCATCAGGGCGGCGACGCCGGCGTCGCTCGAGGCGTTGGGGTTGCCGTGCTCGGCCATGAGCCGGGCCAGGCGCAGGCCCTGGAGACACAGCTCGGCCGTCCGGAGCGGCACCTCCGCCGCCTCCTTGAAGGCCGACTGCACTGCCGAGCGGCGGGCCTCCCTCTCAGCGGGCGTGCCCTTGGGCAGCCGGAAGGCGGCCATCACCCGCTGAAAGGCCCGCGTGTCCTCCTCGACCAGCTCGAGGAGCTCCTCCCGCAGCTGGTCGGCCCGGGTCAGGGCCGCCTTGACCTCCGCCTCGTGCTCCCGAAACTCCTCTCTGTCCACGGTAAGACGCCCCACCATCGCCGCCAGGGAGGCGGCTACGGCGCCGGCCAGGGCGGCCACGCTGCCACCGCCCGGTGCCGGCGAGTCCGAGGCGAGCTCCGCTAGGAAATCCCGCACCGTCCTATCCATCAGTGAAGAGCCGTCTCTCTCGGCCACTTTACCTCCTCCTCACTACAGCCTCTTCTCCAACACCTGGTCCTTCTGGAAGTCCTCCAGGCGGAGGTAGTACTCGACCACGTCGATGAGCGCGTCCACGGGCACCAGGCCCACGATCTCGCTGCCGATGATATCGACCCCGTACCGGGCCGCCTCGGCCTTGACCACCTCGAAGACCCGGTACAGCGGCGCCGTCTTGTAGTTGCACATGTTGATGGTGACCTGGGCCAGCTCCCGCTCCTCGATGGTTATCCCCAGGGCCTTGACGTCGCGGAAGCCGCCGCTGCTCCCCCGGATGGCCTTGGCGATCCTCTTGGCGATGCGGACGTCCGAGGTGTTGAGGTTGATGTTGAAGGCGATAAGGGGCGGCCTCGCGCCCACCACCGTGGCCCCGGCCGTCGGGTGCATCCTGGGCTCGCCGAAATCGGGGTGCCGCTCGGGCCGCGTGATCTCCTCCCGGAGCCCCTCATACCCTCCCTTGCGGATGGCGGCGAGGTTCCTGCGCTCGGGCCGCGTCGCCGCCTCCTCGTAGAGGTAAACGGGGATCTCAAGCTCCTCGGCGATCCGCCTGCCGAGCTCCCGCGCCAGCTCCACGCACTCCTCCATGGTCACCCCGGAGATGGGGATGAAGGGGATGACGTCGGCGGCCCCGATGCGGGGGTGCTCGCCTCGATGCTCCTCCATGTTTATGAGCTCGGCGGCCCTCTTGGCCCCGCGGAAGGCGGCCTCCTTGACCGCCTCGGGCTCCCCGACGAAGGTGAGCACCGAGCGGTTGTGGCTCGGGTTGCTCTGGCAGTCCAGGAGCTTCACCCCCGGGACTTCTCGGATGGCCTCGCTGATGGCCTCGATGACCTCTCCTCTGCGTCCCTCACTGAAGTTGGGCACGCATTCGACGATCCTGTCCATGCTGTAAACCCCCTACTGCTCCACGACTATTTGGCCTCTCTTGATGACCTTGTACACTAGGTTGGTCCCGAACCTGTAGCAGAGGTACTCGTAGTTGGGAGCGTCGAAAATGACGATGTCGGCCTGCTTGCCGGGCTCGAGGCTGCCGATCATGTGCCCACGACCGATGGCGTGGGCGGCATTTATCGTGAGGGCGTTGATGACCTCCGCGGGCCGCATCTCGAGGTACAGGCAGGCGATGGTCATGATGAGCTCGAGCGAATTCGTCGGACAGCTGCCGGGGTTGAAGTCGCTGGCCAGGGCCACCGCGACCCCCCGCTCCAGCATCTTCCTGGCCGGGGCGTAGTGCCTCTCGCGCAGGTTGAAGGTCGTCCCCGGCAAGAGGACCGCCACCACCCCCCGCGCCGCCAGCTCGGCGATGCCGCGGTCGGATACGGCCAGGAGGTGGTCGGCGCTGGTCGCCCCCACTTCCGCCGCCAGCTCCGCCCCGCCGAGGGGCTTTATCTCATCGGCGTGGATCTTGAGCCCAAAACCGAGCTCCCCGGCCCGCTCCAACACCCGCCGCGATTGCTCGACGCTGAACACGCCCTCCTCGCAGAAGACGTCGCAGAACTCCGCCAGGCCCCTCTCCCTCACGGCCGGCAACATGTCCTCTAGGATGAGGTCGACGAACTCGTCCCCCCTGCCGGCGTACTCCTCTGGCACGGCGTGCGCGCCGAGGAAGGTGGGCACGAGGTCGATGGGATGACGGGCGTCTATCTCCCTCACGGCCTCGAGCTGCTTTATCTCGTCCTCGGTGTTAAGCCCGTACCCGCTCTTCGCCTCCGCCGTGGTCGTCCCCTGCCGCAGCATCTCCTCCGCGTACTTGAGCCCGATCGCGACCAGCTCCTCGAGGCTGGCCTCGCGGGTGGCCCGTACCGTGCTCAGGATCCCGCCGCCGCGGGCCAGGATCTCGAGGTAGGGCACGCCGCTGAGCTTGAGCTCGAGCTCATGTTCGCGCGAGCCCGCGAAGACCAGGTGGGTGTGCGGGTCCACGAACCCCGGCATCACCAGCCTGCCGCCGGCGTCGACCACGCGGACGTCAGGGGCGAGCTCTACCTCCCGCTCCAGCTCGCCGCTCTTCCCCACGGCGACGATCCTCTCCCCGGCCACGGCCACGGCGCCGCGCTCGATGACGCCGAGGTCGAGCATCGCCTCGCCCACCTTGGGGCGCCCTCTCTTGCCGGCGCAGGTCACCAGCTGTCCCGCGTTGACTATCAACAGGTCGACCTTAGAGGCCTCAACCATCGCTACCTACCTCAGCATGGGGACCCTGACGCCCTTCTCCCGGGCGATGCTGATGGCCGTCTCGTAGCCCGCGTCGGCGTGACGGATGATGCCCATGCCGGGGTCGGTGACCATGACCCGGCGGATCCTGCTCGCGGCCTCCGGCGTGCCGTCGGCGACCGTGACCTGCCCGGCGTGGATGGAATAGCCGATGCCCACGCCGCCGCCGTGGTGGACGCTCACCCAGGTGGCCCCGCTGCAGGTGTTGATGAGCGCGTTCAGGATGGGCCAGTCGGCTATGGCGTCGCTGCCGTCCTTCATCCCCTCCGTCTCCCGGTTGGGGGAGGCCACGGAGCCGCAGTCCAGGTGGTCGCGGCCGAAGACTATCGGCGCCTTGAGCTCTCCCTTGGCCACCATTTCGTTGACCTTCAGGGCGAAGCGGTCCCGTTCGCCGTAGCCCAGCCAGCAGATCCGTGCCGGCAGCCCCTGCCACCTGACCTCCTTCTGGGCCATCTTGACCCAGTTGACCAGGGCCTCGTCCTCGGCGAACATCTCCATGACGGCCTCGTCGGTTTTATAGACATCCTCGGGGTCGCCGGACAGGGCCACCCAACGGAAGGGGCCCTTCCCCTGGCAGAAGAGGGGACGGATGTAGGCGGGGACGAAGCCCGGGAAATCGAAGGCGTTCTTGACGCCCATCAGATAGGCCTGGGCCCGGATGTTGTTGCCGTAATCGAAGGTCTCAGCGCCCCGGCGCTGGAGCTCGAGCATGGCCTCGACGTGCACGGCGATGGACTTCATGGCGCGGGCCTTGTAGGCCTCGGGGTCGCGCTGGCGGAGCTCCAGCGCCTCCTCCAGGCTCATGCCGTGCGGCACGTAGCCGTTCACGGGATCGTGGGCCGAGGTCTGGTCGGTGAGGATGTCGGGCGTCACGCCGCGGCGCACGAGCTCCGGCAGGACGTCGGCGCAGTTGCCCACGAGCCCGATGGACACCGGTTCCTTTCGGTCCTTGTAGTGCTGGACCATCCGCAGGGCCTCGTCGAGGTCATCGGTCATCTTGTCGCAGTACCCCTCGCGTATCTTCCGCTCGATGCGCCGGCGGTCCACCTCGACCACCAGGATGACGGCGCCGGCCATCTTCCCGGCCAGCGGCTGGGCGCCGCTCATCCCGCCCATCCCGCCGGTGAGGATGAACCGGCCGCGCAGGTCGGGCGTGCCGAAGGCCTTCTTGCCGGCCTCGACGAAGCTCAGATAGGTGCCCTGCAGGATCCCCTGCGCGCCGATGTAGATCCAGCTGCCGGCCGTCATCTGGCCGAACATAATGAGCCCCTTGTCCTCGAGGTCGTAGAAGTGCTCCCAGGTGGCCCAGGCCGGCACGAGATTGGAGTTGGCTATGAGGACCCGCGGGGCCATATCGTGGGTCCGGAAGACCCCCACCGGCTTGCCCGACTGCACCAGCAGGGTCTCATCGGCCTCCAGGCTCTCGAGGGTTTGCAGGATGGCGTCAAAGCACTCCCAGTTGCGGGCGGCCTTGCCCATGCCGCCGTAGACCACCAGCTCGTCGGGGTCCTCCGCCACCTCCGGGTCCAGGTTGTTCTGGATCATCCGGTAGGCGGCCTCAATCTGCCAGTTCTTACAAGTGAGTTCGGTGCCACGCGGGGCTCGGACGGCTCTCCGCATATCTCATTCCCCCTCGTGATCGGAATTTACCCGAAAGGATTACACTCCTCGCTCAATATTCAATTTATTTGTACCGAGGACCTCGCCTCTATAAAGATACATGGTCTATAGCACTATTCTGCTTTCCTCCCGAGGGGCCAACCTCCTGCTTCTTGGGGGCACCTCGAGGGCCTCTTTATCGGGTCGGACGCCCGGTTGTAGGATGCCCCACCGCGCCCAATCGAGTAGGAGGGGGCGGCT
>DFND01000027.1 GCA_002375895.1 Firmicutes bacterium UBA3576 | reverse complement strand
ATCGTTAAGCATCGCCCTGACCCTGCCGAAACTGGTGCCACTCACGAAGGCATCCCCAACCCTCAGGGTGCCCGACTTGATGATGACCGTACCAACGGGTCCCCGGCCCTTATCCAGTCGGGCCTCAATTACCGTCCCCCTCGCCGGCTCATCGGGGTTGGCCTTGAGCTCCTGCATTTCGGCCAGGAGCAGTATCATCTCCAGAAGCTCGTCTACCCCCTCCCGGGTGGTAGCGGACACGTTGACGAAGATAGTATCGCCGCCCCAGTCCTCAGGAAGCAGTCCATGCTCAGACAGCTGCTGCTTCACCATATCGGGCCGGGCTTCGGGCTTATCGATCTTGTTCACGGCCACCAATATCGGGACTCCTGCAGCCTTGGCGTGATTGATGGCCTCTATTGTTTGAGGCATGACACCGTCATCCGCTGCCACTACCAACACAGCTATATCCGTCACCTGGGCCCCCCGTGCGCGCATGGCCGTGAAGGCCTCATGGCCCGGCGTGTCCAGAAACACGATCTTCTTACCGTCTACCGAGACCGTGGAAGCTCCTATGTGCTGGGTTATACCGCCTACCTCACGGGCCGCGATCTCGGTCTCCCTGATGGCATCCAACAGGGAGGTCTTTCCGTGGTCGACGTGCCCCATTACGGTGACTACCGGCCAGCGGGGCAGCTCTTTTTCCGGAGTGGCCTCTTGTTGTCCCAACACTTCGGATTCCCACTGTGCCTCCTCGCTGAGCTCCTGCTTGACCTCATAGCCAAAGTCCGCCGCGACCAGTACGGCGGTATCGGGGTCTACTTCCTGCTGTACCGCAGCCATCACGCCGAGCGTCATGAGTTTCTTAATAACCTCGGTAGGGCTGACCTCGAGCTTCTCCGCCAACCCACGCACGGTGATGGGGCCGTCGAGAGCACTGATCTCCGCGGCTCTTCCGATATCTCTCTCCTGTCCTGTCTCCTCCGTTTCGGGGCCCTATCCTTCGTCGGTGGCTTCCTCTTAGGCGGCTCCGCCTTGGTCCTCGCCTTCGACTTCTCCTCGCGCTGCTCAGCCCTCTTCTGCGCCTTTTTCTCCAGCGCCCTCTTCCTCTTCTCCTCCTCTTCCTGAGCCAGCGCCTCTTTCTCCTCCTGTTCATCGGCGAAGATCCTGAGCTTGCGTCTTATATCCCTGACCTTGGCCGGGTCCACCGTGCTCATATGGTTCTTGACCTCTACGCCCAGCTGGTTCAGGGCCCACAGCACCTCTCTGCTCGAGACACCAAGCTCTTTCGCTATCTCATAAACCCGCAATTTCATATTGGCCAATTCCCGTCACCCCGCTCTCATTCGTGTGGCTCGTCCTCCGCAGTGCATAACTCCTTCAATTTGTCGAATACATCCG
Source organism: Firmicutes bacterium UBA3576 (assembly GCA_002375895.1). Taxonomy (GTDB): domain Bacteria; phylum Bacillota; class Sulfobacillia; order UBA3569; family UBA3569; genus UBA3569. The sequence goes on along the minus strand of DFND01000027.1, from coordinate 14,753 downwards.
CCGGAATCTCCACCTTCAGCGCCCTCGCCAGGATCCCCTTTTTGCGCGTGGCTTCGAGACATTCCAGGTCACCGCATAGATACGCGCCGCGTCCGGACTTCTTCCCGGTGAGGTCCACTTCTACCTCTCCGTCAGGAGTTCTGACGACGCGTAATAGCTCCCTCTTGGATGCCGTACGTCGGCAGCCAACACAGGTCCTCATGGGAACTCTCTTGCGCTTCACGCTCCTCAGGCCTCCTCTTCACCTCTGTCCTCTGCCTCCTCGGGTTCCTCTTCCTCCGGCATTAGGAACCCCTCCCGCTGCAGGGGAGCAGTGCGCTTAAGGAGGTGCGCCAGCCCCAAGCCCTCACCTGTGCCGTCGTCAGCCTTAAGAGTCTCCTCGAATTCCTCGCGTGCCTGGGATTCGCTTCTAATATCGATCTTCCAACCGGTCAGCTTGGCCGCCAGTCGGGCGTTCTGTCCTTCTTTGCCTATGGCCAGCGATAGTTGGTAGTCTGGGACGACCACCTCGGCGACCTTCTCGTCCTCCTTAGGAGTCACTGATAGCACCTTAGCGGGACTGAGGGCCTGGGCGACAAAGGCGGCTATTTCCTCGTCCCATTTGACTACATCTATCTTCTCACCCTTGAGTTCGTTAACTACCGCCTGGACCCTGATGCCCTTGGGCCCAACACACGCGCCAACCGCGTCGACGTTCGGGTCCTCTGAGTAGACGGCGATCTTCGAGCGTGACCCTGCCTCTCGGGCTATGCCCTTGATCTCCACAGTGCCATCGTGGATCTCCGGCACCTCGAGTTCGAACAGCCGCTTTAATAGGCCAGGATGTGTTCTTGATACCAGAATCTGAGGGCCTTTAGTGGTGCGCCTAACCTCGACTATATACACCTTGAGCCTGTCGCCTTGACGATAGCGTTCTCCCGGCATCTGCTCGGATGGGGGTAATATACCCTCTGTCTTGCCGAGGTCGATCATCACGTTTCGGCCCTGGGCTCGCTGAACGATCCCGGTTACTATATCTCCCTCTCGGCTGGAAAACTCCTCGTAAATGATACCTCTCTCCGCCTCGCGGATGCGCTGAACCACTACCTGCTTGGCGGTCTGGGCGGCTATGCGGCCGAAGTCCCGTGGGGTTACCTCCACCTCCACGACGTCGCCGGCCTGGGCCCCCTCCTGGTACTTCTGAGCCTGCTCCACGTCTATCTCCAGGTTGTCGTCCGTGACCTCCTCCACTACCTCCTTCCTCGCCAATACCCGCATCTTACCCGTCTCCCAATCAATGTCTACCTGGACGTTCTGGGCGGTACCGAAGTTGCGACGGTAGGCGGAGATAATAGCGGCCTCAATGGCCTCAATGAGGACCTCTCTGGAGATCCCCTTCTCCTTCTCGATTTCCCTCAGTGCCCTCAAGAAATCGGCGTTCATGAGTTCTCCTCCTCGAAAACCCGGTATGAGCGCTAAATAAGTGGGTTCAGGCGCGCTCTGGCCACGCTCTCAAAGGGGATGAGGACCTCCTCCCCGTCCACTTCCAGCCTCACCTGCTCCTGACTCAAACCCAGCAGTATTCCGGTGAACTGTTTCCTTCCGTCTATGGGAGCGTAGGTCTTCACCGTCACCCGATTCCCGCTGAAACGTACGAAGTCTTCCTTCGAGCGTAGCGGTCGATCAATGCCTGGAGAGGAGACCTCCAAGTAATACTGACCTCCAATGGAGTCATCTGTACCGTCGAGCCATTCGGAGAGCTTTTCGTTCAGAGGCACCAAATCCTCCGCGCTCACCCCACCTTCTTTATCGGCAAAGACGCGCAAGACTCTACTGCCGCCCTCCTTGACTAACTCCACATCAACTATCTCCAAGCCCAGATCCCGCGCGAACTTCTCGGCAGCATCCCTCACCTCATCCTTGAATCCCAACACCACCACTCCTTCCCATCTGCGTTCTGCGCCTATTCTTCCGTGCCGCAAAATCCGCTATTCTCGCCCCAAAAGAAGTGGTCACGATGAAAAGAGTGGGTATCAACCCACTCTCCAGGTCCGACATATCACTCCCGAGCCCTACCGACGGGCCGGCAGCTGGCTTATGTTTCAGTATATCATAAAGGCCCCTCCTTTACAAGGCTGGACACAGGAGGGTCCGTGTAAAGAGAAGGTAGGCAAACCCCCGAGAGCTTATGAACTTGATTACGCCACTTCTATGCCAACTCAAGACAGTTCACGTGACCCTTACTTCATCCAAGGCCAGGGCCAGCCGGCAAAGGGTTCAGGACATGGCCGGAATGGATGCCCCAGCCGCGTAACAGGTCCGCAGGACCTCAGCGCCCACGGCGGCCAGCCATGCCAGATGATCGGCACCCTCCTCGCCCCACAAGGCACCGTGTCGGCTCGGACGCCGGGCAAGGTGATGAAGGAACTAGCCCCCAATAGCCTCGAAGCTGTTTCGCCGTCTGAGAAAGCTCTCTTGCGTTCCAGATGCAGGGCCCGGAAATGTAGCGCGCGACTCTTTGTGCGCCCTCTCAACGATCCCCTCTACCCATTGTCCAACCCTTGTGTCTCACAAGATATCGCCGCTTGACCCTAAGCCCGCTAAGGGATTCATCAGCACCCGCGCCTTGGCAGTGACTACCAGTTCCAGTCCCCTCCCGCATGGGCTGCTGGCCTAGATGCTCATCAATGGTCCTCAACAGCGGGTAGCCTCTCCCGTACTGAGCTTAAAGAAGTTAGCGCTGAACCTCGTGCCGTTGAGCCTAACGGCTAGCCTTTGAGACTTCCTCTTGCACCGATCTGATTAACCGGTCCATCTCTTCTATTAGGCCTTCTTCCAAGGGCTCTGGTTGGTGGTTGGTCAAGATATCTCTGGCCATTTCCGTGGCCTTCTCATAGGCTCCAGCCCGTTCAGCCGCCTCCCATTCGTTGTATGCAGTTCGGTCTACGACCGTCGCTTGCCAGAGATCACCCAAATGACGTAGTGTGTGTCTTTCGGCGAGGTAGTTCCCACCAGGACCCACCTTTTGAATAACCGACACCGCCAGAGTTTCGTCGTTTACCTCGATGCCCTCCACCGTCTTCTTGACGATGGAATAGATTTCACAATCCATAATTACTTGTTGATATGAGAGCACCCTGGAACCTGCTAATATACCTGCACCTGTTAGCATATCTGGGCAAGCAAGGACCGCGGCAAGGGTGGACATTACGTTGTCCACGGCCGCCTGCCAGTCGGGAAGCTTCGAACCGGTGGCCATAATGCCTATGGACACTGGTATATCATAATAATCGCAGATCTGGCTAAAAGCCCCGCCCATGATACAGTCCTCCGGGCTCCCACCCGCGTGGGTGCCAGTCCGCAAGTCGATCGTTGCCGGAGCAGCGGCGAAGAAGACCGGAGCGCCTGGCTCCGCCAGCTGAAGGAGCACCAAAGCACTGAGGACGTCTACAAGGGTTACCACCAGGTTTCCCGCCATGGTAGCCGGCGCTGTAGTGCAGGACATGGGCACCGGCATGAAGCCGGTTGGAATACCGTAGCGGGCGGCGACCAACGAGGCCTCGAGTGCGCCGCGGTCGTGCTCGAGGGGGTCCATAGTACACTGCATGACCGAAAAAATCGGACGTTCCCGTAATTTGTTCTTCCCACCGACCACCATGGAGGCCAGTTCCACACAGTATTCCGCCATTTTGCCCGAGATGATTGTTTCCGTCTGTACGTGCTTGCTAGTACCCAACAAGGCTGCGTGCAACTCATGCAGGGGTCGTACGGACGGGTCTACGTCCTCGGCGCTAATCATCGGTCCATAGTAGAAGGCGATGGCCTCTAAACGATCGGCCAGCCTGGCTGAATCGTAGATGTCCCTCTTGGTTGAAAGGCGTTTCCGCCCGCTATCTAGATCATAGACCTCGCTCCCATACCCATCGGTGGACAGGTAGCAGTGCTCGCCGTCCAGCACGAAATCCTTTGCCGGATCTCTGGCCGCCATTGTATACGATGACGGTGCTGTCTTCATAGCTTTCTCCACGACGGAGGGTGGAATCTTAACTACCTCGGTCTCCCAGTCCACCTCACAACCGTGGGCTTGCAGTATGTCGAGGGCCTCCGGAGACGGAAACCGCACTCCGGCCTCCTGCATCACTGTAAGGGCCGCCTCGTGAATACGATGCACATCTTCCTCGCTGAGGAATTCCAGCCTTAACTTGGGTTTGATCGGCTTAATGAACTCTTTCACTGTGAAATCCCCCCTATCATGTTCCTCGCTCCGCCCCCTACTGGAGGAGTCAGTACCGGCAGCCTTCGCTTTGCTATCCTAGCAAGTCCCGTACCAGCATCAGAACAGGAATTCGTTCGCGCCCCATACCCTTTAGCCCCCTTTCCGAACCTCAAAGCCAACTTATCGCGGGTATGAGCTGACGACTTCTTATTATTACCTACCGAATTTTCGTTACTTTCAGCTCTGAGGCATCCTGGACTCGACGTGAGCTCACCAAAGCCCGAGATTCAAGAATTCGATCACGCCTTGGCGAAAAATCCAATCGAAGGTGGGCAGCACCTTATCTTTGCTCAGCTCACCGTACATGGCTCTTGAGGGTACCTCGGCGGAAGTTTGAGAACCTAACTCTTCAAGGGCATGGGGTCTCACACGCCAGTATGGAGATATGGGCACAGGAATAAGCCCTACTACTAGTAGTCACTTAGAAGGAAGGCCCAATGCTTTGCCACCCCTGGTTTTCGCTGCCTGGGTCGTGATCAATGAAGCTTAAGAGGAGATACCCCGCTTACCTTCAGGGACGGCCTTCAAAGGCATACCCGCAATACCAAAGGGGTTGCGACGAAGCCTACCACCAGATAGCCAAGAAAGGACCGTCGCCCTGAGAGAGCCATCCAGCATATGAGTATGGTGCTGAAGTGCCCCACATCCCCGCCTGGTCAACTTGTACGATGCAGGTGTGCGTCCTAAAGGAGGGCATAGCTAGAAAGCTACCGAATTGGAGTACCAGGTGCTCTTGCGACATCGCAGGTCCACAGGGGCAGCCACTCGGGCCGAGGTGTGCTTGGTGCCGTCCTGGGGCATCAAGGAACATTCCGCCCGTCACCTCGAGCTCTAGCCACGGACCGCGGCCTTAGCAGTACGGGGTACAAAGAGAACGCCGACCACAGGCCTAAGCGGCGGGCCTGAAGTAGCCATCGGGCTTCGTGAGGGCGTCCATGGCACCTATACCAGCGGGTGGGTTCACAATCATGGCCGTCAGCGCACGGTTCTGATCTTGGGAATGCGGGGCACGGTTCGGCAGCTGGGTGTGGAGTTCATACTCCTCGCCCGAATCGACTTGATCACGGGACATTACTACGACCTTTCACCCTCCCCCTTTGCGTTCTGCCCCGGCAGCAGAGGAGATACATCGGTGGACGGGGAAGTCAGAGGGGGACGACACATTGCTCTCACAGGGGTTTAGGTCTTTCAGTCTCTGCTCACGCTATGGACGCCGTCCAGGGCCATAAGTTGCTCCAAGACCTCAGTCATATCCGTCTTCACGCTGGACCTCACGTGGAGCTCCACTTCTATACTTCCCGCGACATTCCCGGGCTTCATAATGATGTTCTTTATGTTTACCCCGTAGCGTCCCAGAGTGGACCCAACCTGACCTATCTGCCCGGGGCGGTCTGAGAGGGTAATCCTTATAACACTATAACTTCGGCGGCTGATCAACACCGCTTCTAGCCTTGAGAGCACTACCAGTGTGAGCAGCGAGATGAAGGCCACCCCCACCGCCGCGCCGTACAACCCCGCGCCGGCCGCCAAGCCGATGGCAGCAATGACCCATAGGCTGGCGGCCGTAGTTAGCCCCCTGATATTCGCCCCCTCTCGCAGAATGGTGCCCGCACCGAGAAAGCCGATCCCGCTCACCACCTGAGCCGCGATTCGAGCAGGATCGGCATTGGTGACTCCCGCGAACATCTGAAACACCTGGATGGAGGTAATCATCAAAAGGGCTGAGCCCACGCACACGAGGATATGGGTGCGAAAACCGGCGGGCCTGTTGACGCTTTCCCGCTCCAGGCCCACCAGCCCCCCCAGCAGAGTGGCGAGGAGCAATCTGACAACGACTTCCCAGGCGGGGATCTCAGCCATTACCTTCATCCCCCTGAACTCAGGACTCCCTTACATTCTCCTTTTCTGAAGATACTTTATGATCTCCCAGTACATCTTCAATCTCGCCCTCAGACCACGCCAGAACCCCAATTTCTCTTCCTTCATCAAGTGCGTGACCTTGTCAAGAGTAACTTCCTTTACCTTAATGCTGCAGGTCCGGACATGCCGGTTCAGGGCGATTTCCACGCCGAAGCGGGCTACCTCTAAGTCCGGCAGGTCCTCGAGCACGTCCTTTTCGACCGCCCTCTGACCAGAGAGATACGGTGCCACGATCTGTCCGAGGTCGGTCATAAACCTGCCGTGGCCGAAGATGCCGACCGTCATCTCCGCCTCACCGGACACCACCGGCCTTACCATGGCCTCTATGTGACGAGGTTCAAGACCGAGTAGATCGGCGTCGAGGAAGACGATGATGTCAGCGGAACAGTTGTCTATCCCCACCTTCATAGCGGCGCCCTTGCCCCGGTTCTCCTGTAGCTCAATTACCCTCGCTCCGTGCTCTCTGGCTACGCTGGCGGTCAAGTCCGTAGATCCATCGCTGACCACGATCACCTCGTCAACTATCGAGGTTGCCGTAGAGACCCTAACGACGTCCCCAATGGTTCGTTCTTCATTGTAAGCTGGAATGATCACAGCAACCTTCAAGGTGGATCCCTCACCCGCGAGCTGGGCTCAAAGAACTATTCCTCGTAACGCCGTCGGTGTCCTGCTGCGGTCAGTAGGCACGTGCGAAATATACGGTGTGACTAGCGTGTCCGCCGCAACAGATGCACTTTTCTCCCTTCCAGCCGGGCTCGGCCAACGGAATGCACCGGATAGTCGCCCCAGTCTCCTCCTTGACCGCGTCCTCACAGGATCCCTCGCCGCACCATCCTCCCAAGACAAAGCCACGCTTGTCCTCCATGATGGCCTTGAGCTCATCCACGCTGCCGGCGGTCCTGGTGTTCTCCTCCATGAACTGCTTAGCCTTCTGCCACCGGCTCTTCTGTATGTCGTCCAGAAAGCCCTTGACCACGTCGACGAGCCCGCTGCGAGAGACGGGCGTCTTCGCGCCGCCATCCCTCCTCACCAGGACCACCTGCCCTCGCTCGATGTCCCGTGGCCCTATCTCTATGCGCAGCGGTACGCCGCGCATCTCCCACTCGTTGAACTTCCACCCAGGCGTGTATTCATCTCTGTCATCCAGGTGCGTCCGTAGGTGTTCCTCAAGTTCTCGCTGTAGAGCCCGGGCCTCAGCCAAAACCCTCTCCCGCTCCTTCTGTGGTGCGATGGGGACGATAACGACCTGTATGGGAGCCACCTTTGGAGGTAACACCAAGCCGCGGTCATCACCGTGAACCATGATCAGCGCACCGATTATGCGGGTGGTCATGCCCCACGAGGTCTGCCAGACGTGCTTCAACTGGTCGTCTTGGTCAAGGAAGGTGATATCAAATACCTTGGCGAAATGCTGCCCGAGGTTGTGGGATGTGGCAGCTTGCAGGGCTCTTCCATCCGACATGAGGGCTTCAATGGTATAGGTATGAACGGCGCCGGCGAACTTCTCCCCCTCAGTCTTGCGGCCGACTACCACCGGGATGGACAGGTCTGTCTCCACGAAATCGCGATACACTTCCAGCATGCGAAGGGTCTCTTCCTCTGCCTCCTCCGCGGTCCTGTGGGCGGTATGCCCCTCCTGCCAAAGGAATTCGGTCGTCCGGAGGAAAGGACGTGTGGCCTTCTCCCACCTCACCACATTGGCCCACTGGTTGATCAGGACGGGCAGGTCGCGCCACGACTGAATCCAGCGCGAGTACATGGCGCAGATGATGGTCTCCGAAGTGGGGCGTACTGCCAACCGCTCGTGGAGCTCTTCCGCTCCGCCATGGGTAACCCAGGCTACCTCGGGCGCGAAGCCCTCTACGTGCTCGGCCTCCTTCTGCAGGTAGCTCTCGGGTATAAAGAGCGGGAAGTAGGCGTTTACGTGGCCGGTGGCTTTGATTCGCCGGTCTAATCCTTCCTTGATGTTCTCCCAGAGGCTGTACCCGTACGGCTTGATCACCATGCACCCCTTCACCGGGGCGTAGTCCATGAGGTCGGCCTTCCTACAGACATCCACGTACCACTGGGAGAAATCCTCGGACTTAGGAGTGATCTCCTTTACGAAACCGTCTTTCTTCTCGGTCACCTATCTCATCCTCCCCGATCTTCCGTAAGACTGGATTTACGCCGGCCCGTGCCCGCATACAAAAACCCTCCATCCCGAGGGACGGAAGGCAATTCCGCGGTACCACCCTCCTTGGCACACAGGCCCACTCTGCGGTCGTCGAAGGACCTCCCGGATAACGGTGGGACGAGCCGGCCCAAAGGGCAGCTCCGGAGGCGGGTTCGGGGGGAATTGCCGCGTCGGGGCTTCCAGTCCCGACCCCGACTCCCTGGGCAGCTACCCCTCCTACTATTCCTCCAATCATCGCCTTTGCGAGTGAGATTCTACCAAAGGCGGCCAGGCGCTGTCAACGACGGTACAGGGCCTCTATCTCTTGCATCAACGCCTCAACTATCTCTTCCTCCTTGAGGTTCCTAATGCGTTCTCCTCGCCGGAAGAGCACGGCCGCCCCCCGACCTCCTGCAACGCCGACATCGGCCTCGCGTGCTTCCCCCGGCCCGTTGACCGCACACCCCATAACGGCCACCTTCAAAGGGCCCTTCAGATGAGAGGTTCGCCTCTCCACCTCGGCGGCGATCTCCGCCACATTCACCTGACATCGGCCACAGGTGGGACATGCGACCACCGTTACAGCTTCGGCCAAGAGCCCGACCGCCGCGAGGATCTCGCGGCCCACGCGTATCTCCTCTACCGTCTCCCCTGTGAGGGACACGCGAAGGGTATCCCCGATGCCGTCCAGCAGCAACGACCCGATTCCTACCGCGGATCTAATGCTACCTCGCCACCGCGTACCGGCTTCCGTTACCCCTAGATGTAAAGGAACGTCACTCCGTACCGCGAAAGCCCTGTAGGCCTGGACCATGGTCGGAACGTCAGAGGCCTTGAGGGAGACGACCAGGTCTGAGCACCCCAAGTCCTCGAGCAACGCCACTTGCCTGAGGGCGCTTTGTACCATCGCCTCAGCCGTAGGCATCCCGGCAAGGTCCCTCTCCAACGAGCCGGAGTTAACACCGATCCTTATGGGGATTCCCCTCTCCCTGGCCGCCCGTGCCACCTCCTTGACCTTCCAACGGGCACCGATGTTGCCCGGGTTAATCCTGAGTTTGGCCACTCCCGCCTCGACGGCCATCAGCGCCAGTCGATAACTGAAGTGGACGTCGGCCACGACGGGAAGGGGCGAGCCTTTTACCAATTCCGCCAGGGCCTTCGCGGCGGCCTCGTCGGGTACCGCCACACGCACGATCTGACAACCAGCGCGAGCTAGCTCCTCGATCTGAGCCAGGCTGGCGGGGATGTCACGCGTATCCGTCTTGATCATTCCCTGTACCGAGATGGGGGCATCCCCCCCAATGAGCACCGGGCCGACCCGAACCTGTCTCGTTCTCCTTCTGATGGGCCGGGACAACGGGCTAACCTCCCTGACCTAACTTATTGATGTCCTGGTAGGTGACGACCACGATCAGCAGCATCATAAGAACGAACCCAACGAAGTGGATGAAGTTCTCCTTCTCCGGGTCGATGGGCTTGCCCCTGACGCCCTCGATTCCCAGGAACACCAGCCTGCTCCCGTCCAGCGCCGGAATAGGCAGCAGGTTGAAGAGCCCGATGTTGGCGCTCAACGCGCCAGCGAGGTAGAGGAGATTGGCCAACCCCATCTCCAGGGCTTGGCCCACCAAGCGGCCGATGCCGACTGGGCCCGCGATATCGGCCTCTATCCTGTTCAAGACCATGAGGACTAGGCTGCGGATCCAGACCACGGTGACATCGATGGTTCGCCTAGCTCCGGCTTCAACCGCGCCCAGGAGGCCCGGCCTGGTGACGTTAACTGGTGGTGCAATGCCTATAAACCCCTTGCCGGGCTCTTGCTGGTTCTCCACCGGTACTACCGTCAACACCACGGTCTCTCCATCGCGCAGGACGGTCAACACTAACGGTTGGCCTGGGCTCTTCTGTATTAGGCGTACGAGGTCGTCCCAAAGGATGACCTCGACGTCGTTTACGCGTAAGATTGTATCACCAGCCTGTAACCCCGCTTCAGCTGCGGGATAACCGGGTATTACGTCGCCCACCTTGGTTGTAGAGGTTATGGGAGTGGCTATCCCGTAACTGAAGGCGATGTAACTGAACAGTGCTACCGCCAACAGGAAGTTCATCAGCGGCCCGGCGAAGATGATCCCCATACGGCGTAGGACCGGCTGGTTGTTGAACCCGCGCGGGTCGTTCATGTCGTCCTCTTCGGGGTTCGTGCCGGCCAGCCTCACGAACCCGCCCAGGGGTACTACCCTCAGGCTATAGGTGGTCTCCCTCCGCCGCACTGCCAACACCTGCGGGCCAAAGCCAATTGCGAACTCTAACACCTTCACCCCATAGGCCCTGGCGGCCAGGAAGTGACCGAATTCGTGCACGAGAATTATTAGCCCGAATACCAGGACGGAGATGACGAAGGTCTGCACTTAAAGCCCTCCTCCAACTACGGCCCGCACCTGCCGTCGAGCCCAGGAATCGACCCTGCGGGCATCCTCCAGGTTTCTTATGGGCACGAGGTCGTGCCTGTCGAGTACCGCTTCCACCAACCGCGGTATGTCCATAAACCTCACCTGGCGGCGCAGAAAGTAATCTACCGCTACCTCGTTTGCCGCGTTAAGCGCCGCCGGAGCGCTGGCCCCCAGTTTACCCGCCCGTCTGGCCAGGGCCAGACAGGGGAACCGTGTCACATCGGGCGCCTCGAATTCCAGTTTGCTCACCGTGGTCAGGTCCAGGCGGGGCCATTCGGTCCTGATCCTCTCGGGAAACCCCAGAGCATAAAGAATAGGTAGCTTCATATCAGGGTATCCAAGTTGCGCCAACACGCTTCCGTCACGAAACTGCACGAGGGAATGAACGATGCTCTGAGGGTGGACCACCACATCTATCCTATCGTAGTCGACGTTAAAGAGCCACCTCGCCTCTATTATCTCCAAACCTTTATTCATCATGGTAGCAGAATCAACGGTTATTTTCGCCCCCATACGCCAGTTGGGATGACGAAGGGCGTCGTCGACCGTTACCTCGGCGAGCTCCTCCAGCGAAAAATCTCGGAAGGGGCCACCGGAGGCGGTGAGGATAATGCGTTCCACTTCGTCGGGATCGCTTCCCTGCAGACACTGGAACACAGCGCTGTGTTCGCTGTCCACAGGTATGATGCGCGCGCCGCGTGCACGGGCGAGGCTCGTTAGCAGCTCACCCGCCACGACCATTGACTCCTTGTTGGCCAGCGCTACATCCATTCCGGCATCGAGGGCCCGCATGACGGGCTCTAGCCCGGCCATGCCGACGATAGCGGCTAAGACCAGGTCCGCGCCTACCGAGGTGATCATCTCAAGGAGCCCGTCATGGCCCGCGTATACCTGCGGGCCTCGACCCCCAAGCCTCTGTTTCAACATCTCCGCCGCTTCCTCGTCCACCAGACATACCGCTGCGGGGGCCAGAGCCTTGATCTGCGTCGACATGACCTCGAGGTCCCGCCTCGCAGCCAGTCCGACCGCGCGGAAACGGTCCCGATTCTGCTCAATAACTTCAACCGCTTGCCTTCCGATGCTCCCCGTGCTGCCCAGTATTATTACGTTCTTCAACCGTCAGACTCCCTTCGTGGTGCCTCGCGTAAGGGGCAAAAACCCCGCGTGAACCATGGCCTTCAGGACAATCGCCACCATCGGCCCGATGATAAAACCCCAGACCCCGAAGAGCTTGAGCCCCAGGTAGACCGAGAGGAGCGTGGCAAAGGGGTGAACCCCTATCCTCTCCCCTACGATCTTCGCCTCGGCCGCCTGCCGGACCGTTCCTACGGTAGCGTATACTAGCAGAAGTTTGAGGGCGAAAACGGTATCTCCGCTCAGGACAGTGTAAAGTACCCACGGCACGAAGATAACTGTGGGGCCGATGAGGGGGATGAGATCGAGTATGCCCGCCACAAGGCCCAAGAGAAGGGCGTAGTCGGACCCGACTAAGTATAGGCCCACAGTGGTCAGAACAGTGGTAATGCTGATCAGGGTCAGCTGGGCCTTGATGAACCCGACGGTCGAATCCAGGAATTCAGAGCGGAGACGGCTCACGCGGTCCATAAAGGGCTCGGGCACGAAATCAGCGACGAAGTTGCTGATCAGGGCCCGGTCCCTGCTCAGAAAGAAGGTGGCGACGAAAGTCACGACGGCGGTGAGCATGAGGTTCGGAAGCATGCCGAAGGCATTGATTAGGCTCTCCAGGGCGCTCTTAGTGATATTCCGCAGGGCGCCATATGTCTCTCGCCATTCTGATTGAATGGCGTAAGTGATCTCCTCCGGCAGACGCTCTGCCATATCTGCCGGAAGGAGGGCCACTAACTCCGCCCATTTGGAACGGATTAACGAAACCACTTCCCCGCTGGTCTCGAAGTACTTCGGAATGGACCTTGACAACTCCAGCATCTCCGTAATAAGCCGGGAGGCGATAATGAAGGTCAGGGTTCCAGCTACGGCTAGGATCAAGGTCAGAGCCACACCGACGGCCACGCCTCGCGGTACCCGTCCGCGAAAACTCAGAAACTGTACCATCGGCTCCACCAGCACGGCCAGGACCACCGCGAGGAGGAAGGGGGCGAAATAGGGCACGAGGTACTTGACCACCAGGTAGATGATCCCGAAAAAGGCCAACAGGTAGAGCAGCATAGTGAGGACGCGCCTCATGGTCATCACCTCGAAACTAAAACCCCTGCCCACTCCGATAGATAGGCCACCAGGCTAACCAGCAGAAGCCCGTCGACTCTATCCAGAATTCCACCGTGCCCAGGCAAGACTTTGCCAGAATCCTTAGCTCCCGCCCACCGCTTGAGGCCTGACTCGAAAAGGTCTCCCAGTTGCCCGGCGATGCCGCCCACAAGGCCTAACAGGGCGGCACTGCCGCTCCCAAGGCCAGCCGCAGTGCCGACAGCGACCCCGGCTACAGTAGACAGGCAAAGCCCCCCGGCGACGCCCTCCCAGGACTTCTTAGGGCTTAGCCTCGGACTCAAGGGCCGTCTGCCAACATAGAGTCCTGCGAAGTACGCGCCTATGTCGTATCCCCAGGTAATCGCCAAAACCGTGAGGAACAAGCCAAACCCATCCGCGCCCTCTCTCAACGAAAAAAGCAACGCCATAGGTAATCCTATGTAGAGGGCCCCGAAAGAAATGATCAATACGGGAACGACGGCCTCAGGCCGCCCTTCGATAACCAACAACACGGCCCCGATTATGAGGAGCGAGGCGACAGCGGGCACTAGAGCATCCTCTACAACGGCTAAGTACAGGCCCAGGCTCAGAACGCTAGCCAGCCACGTCCCTCTTGCCCCTGTCCTCGCCCGTACCAACGAACCATATTCCAGCCCAGCCAAGGCCACGACGAAGGCCATCAGGTAGAGAAGCGGCCACCCTCCGAGGTAGGCGATGAACAGAACCAACGGTGCACCGACGAGGGCCACAAGGATCCTGGCGATCAATCCGGCTCACCCCTTACCCCCGGCAAGCCGCCGAACCGTCTTTCTCGGGCATAAAAGTCCTCAATAGCCTGCCTCAGGTGCTCCCGTCTGAAGTCAGGCCAAAGGACAGGAGTAACCCATAGCTCCGCGTAGGCGATCTGCCAAAGTAGGAAGTTGGACACCCGCAGCTCCCCGCCGCTGCGTATAACGAGTTCAGGGTCGGGGACCCCGCGGGTCTCCAGATGCTCCGCGAAGCACCGCTCATCTATCTCCTCAGGTCGCAAGCTGCCCTCCAGGACACGACGGGCGATGGCCCTCGCGGCGTCGGCGATCTCCCGACGTCCACCGTAATTGAGCGCCAACAGGATCTCCAAACCGGAGTTATCACGAGTGCGTGCTATGGCGCGCTCCAGCTCCCGCCAAGCGTAGGACGGGATCTCCTCGGGGTGCCCGATCACCCTGATCTTGACGTCCTTCTTGTCGAGCTCATCGAGCTCCCGCCGCAGGTACTCCACGAGCAGGTGCATCAGTCCGTCGATCTCCCGGCGCGGCCGCTTCCAATTCTCAGTGGAGAAGGCGTATAGGGTGAGGTACTTCACTCCCCACTCACCGCAAGCCTCTACCACATCCCGCAGGGCCTCCACCCCGGCTCGGTGCCCTGCGAGCCGAGGAAGGCCCCGCTTCTCGGCCCAACGGCCGTTTCCGTCCATGATAATCGCTATATGTCGAGGCACAGCCTCCAAGGCCCATCACCTCTCCTAGAAGGCCGCTGGGCGAAAACCCCCTGCTCGAGTCAGGGGGTTGAGGGTAAAGCCTATTGCCCTCCAAAACGCGGCTCTCGTCGCAAGCTCACCCACAGGGTCAACCCCGCCGGCGCCTGAGTACACCTTACCACCCTGATATCCCCTTCGGTGGCCTCTTTCTGCCCCGGAGCCCGCAGGATCCGGACCCGCCTGGGCCTGGTCCCGGACTCCTCCAGTAGAACCAGGGCCTCCTCAAGGGTG
>DFND01000058.1:5285-5494 GCA_002375895.1 Firmicutes bacterium UBA3576 | reverse complement strand
GGACGCACCTTCTCCTCGGGAACTCCCGGGAGAAGCCCGATGATCACGGCGCTCGACACGTCTATATAATTGCCGAAGGTGCCCGCCAGCATGATCTCCTCGAGGTCATCCCCCTCTATACCATACTCCTCCATCAGCAGCAGGACGCCCGAGGCTATGGCGGACTTCGCCAGCTGCAGCTCGCGGATGTCCTTCTGGGTCAGGGTCAC
>DFND01000058.1:4785-4926 GCA_002375895.1 Firmicutes bacterium UBA3576 | reverse complement strand
CCTCGTCCTGCCCCAAGCGGGACCTCAACGCCGCGGAGAGGCGGTCAGGGGCCCTCTCCCCGACCCTGAGCCTGCCCGTGCTGTCGACCAGCCCCAGGCGTAACAGGGTGGCGACGGCGTCCACCAGGCCGGAGCCGCAGA
>DFND01000058.1:4253-4468 GCA_002375895.1 Firmicutes bacterium UBA3576 | reverse complement strand
GTCCACCAGGCCGGAGCCGCAGAGCCCCCTGGGCTTGACATCACCGATGGTCTCGATCCGGAGGTCGGAGCCGTCGTAATACACGCGGCCTATGGCCCCGTCAACTCCCCTCATCCCACAGCTGATACGTTCGCCCTCGAAGGCGGGACCAGCTGCGGTGGAACAGGCCAGCAGGCGGTCGCGGCACCCGATGACGATCTCCCCGTTGGTCCCGA
>DFND01000058.1:0-3935 GCA_002375895.1 Firmicutes bacterium UBA3576 | reverse complement strand
GACGATCTCCCCGTTGGTCCCGATGTCGACCAGCAGACGCGGACGACTGGCGCGGTGCATGCCCGAGGCCAGCACGGCCCCCACCGTGTCGGCCCCCACGTACCCGGCGATGAGGGGAAGGAAGACCACCCGGGCCGCGGGGTTTAGCTCCAAGCCCGCCTCCGCCGCGCCCGTCTCAACCTCGTCCAGGGTCACTGCGGTGAAGGGCTTGTGGGAGAGCCGCGAAGGATCGAGGCCCAGGAAGAGGTGCTGCATAGTGGTGTTGCCCACCAGCACGGCGGCCATCACGTCGCGCGGGTTCGCGCCAGCCTCCCCCGTAACCCGGGCCACCAGCTCGTTGACGGCCCTCACCACCCTTCGCCTGAGCTCCTCGACCCCGGCGGGGTTCTCCAGGCAGTGGGTTATGCGGGAGATGACGTCCGCACCGTAGACGGCCTGGGGGTTTTCGTCAGCCGCGATGGCCAGCTGAAGGCCCTGCACCAGGTCCAACAGGGAGACGACCACGCTGGTGGTGCCGATGTCCACGGCGACGCCCAGCAACCGGCTGGTGGTGTCCCCCGCCTCGACCCTGAGCACCTCGCCGCCGGCGAAGGTCGCCGTGACCAGCCCATCTCTCAGTCGGGCCAGTTCCCTCAGCACCCGCAGAGGGACCCTTACGCCCGGCAGGCCACTCAGCAGCCGCTCACGCAGGGGAATCTCCTCTGAGGAGGCGTCCAGAGCCCTCTTCTTGACCCAGGGGTCCACCTCTGCGCGCACCGCCCCGCTGAGCGCCCCCTTGGCGGTGTAGGCCGCCTCCTCCGTGAGGCTCACGGAGAGGTCGGAGTGGGCCGTCACCTGGCAGGCCAATCTGTAACCCGCCGCAAGCTGGGCGAAGGTCAGGAGATCCGCCTCCGCAGGAGAAGGTTCACCGGGCTCCCCTCCCACCACCTGAACAATGCACTTCCCACAGCGTCCCCGTCCGCCACAGGGGCTCGGCGGCAGGAGCCCCTCCCTGGCGAGGACATCGTGTAAACTGGTGCCTCTCTCGACATGTACGGTCGTCGTCTTGGTCGGTGTTTTAATTGTTAGTAGCGGCATAACATTCCTCCCCTCCCCGAGAGTTCTCGGCCGAGGCCCCGTCTCCTTCTGAGCGCCGCCTGATTTATTTCCCGGGCAAAGGGGGCCCGATCACGGGCCCCCCTGGATGACCGGTCACTATGTGAGGAGGTCGCCCAGATCCTTGAGAGTTGCAGATCTCTTGGGGCGTAACAGAACCGGAGGGCGGTTCCCTCGGGGCGCAGGAAAACCCCATGCGAGGGACAAGGTAATACAGAGGAACACTTATCCGAAAGCAGAGGGGTCCTGTTCTGAGGAAGAGTGCCAGTTCAACGTAGCCGTTGACGCCACTTGACCAGAGATCTATAATGAACTTGAAGGTGATACCCACAGGGGGTATGGGTAGAAGCAGGGCTTTGAAGGAGGTGCACTGATGGCAATAGCGGAGAAGGCCGCTCCAGCAACGCAGGTGACGCTAAAGATCGAGGGCATGACCTGCGCGAGCTGCGCGCAGAGGATCCAGAACACGCTAGCGAAACTCGCAGGGGTCAGGGAGGCTAACGTCAACTTCGCCACCGAGAGGGTGACGGTGAGCTTCGACGAGGGCAAGGTGTCGGTGGAAGACCTCGTGAAGGCCGTCGAGGACCTGGGCTACGGTGTCCTCAGAGTAAAGGCCAATTTGGGCCTGGTCGGGATGACCTGCGCCAATTGTGCGCAGAGGATAGAGAACAAGCTCCGGGGCCTACGGGGCGTCGTTGAGGCCAGCGTTAACTTCGGGAACGAAACGGCGGCCGTAGAGTACCTGCCTGGCGTCATAGAGGTCGGGGAGATGAAGCGGGCCGTCAAGGACCTGGGTTACGAGGCCTTCGACAAGGAGGAGGCCGAGGCCAAGGACGCCGAGCGCGAGGCTCGGGAGAGGGAGATGACGAGGCAGTGGAGGCTGTTCGTGTTCTCCGCCGTCCTCACGGCCCCGCTGCTCGTCTCCATGTTCGCGGACATCTTGAGGCTCCACCCGCCGGCGATCTTCACCAGCCCCTTCTTCCAGCTGGCCCTGGCGACCCCCATCCAGTTCATCGCCGGCTGGCAGTTCTACGTGGACTCCTACTATAATCTCAAGAACAGGACGGCCAACATGTCCGTCCTGGTGGCCCTGGGAACCTCGGCCGCTTACTTCTACAGCGTCGGGACCACCTTCTTCGGCGATGTCCTGGGGAAGACCGACGTGTATTATGAGTCGGGTGCCGTGATCATCACCCTCGTCATCCTCGGCAAGTACCTGGAGGCCGTCGCCAAGGGGAGGACGTCGGAGGCGATCAGGAAGCTCATGGGCCTCCAGGCCAAGACGGCACGGGTTATCCGGGACGGCAAGGAGATGGACGTACCCGTAGACGAGGTCGTGAAGGGCGATATCGTGGTGGTGCGGCCGGGCGAGAAGATACCGGTGGACGGGAGGATCATCGAGGGTTATTCCAGCGTGGACGAGTCCATGATCACCGGCGAGAGCCTCCCGGTAGACAAGACAGTAGGCGATGAGGTCATCGGAGCGACCATCAACAAGACGGGGACCTTCAAGTTCGAGGCCACCAAGGTCGGGAAGGAGACCGCCCTGGCCCAGATCATCAAGGTCGTGGAGGATGCCCAGGCCCAGAAGGCCCCGGTACAGAGGCTGGCCGACGTCCTGGCATCTTATTTCGTCCCGGCGGTGGTCGGAATCAGCCTGGTGACCTTCGTAGCCTGGTACCTGGTCGTGGGCGACATCACCCCGGCCCTGCTGGCGGCGGTGGCGGTCCTAGTCATCGCCTGCCCCTGCGCCCTAGGGCTGGCCACCCCCACGGCCATCATGGTGGGAACGGGCCTCGGCGCCGAGAACGGGATCCTGATCCGCGGGGGCCAACACCTGGAAAACGCCTACAAAGTGGACACCATCATCCTGGATAAGACCGGCACCATTACCAAGGGCGAGCCTGAGGTGACCGACATCATCACCTTCGGAGAGCTTGCTGAAGGCGAGGCCCTCGAGGTCGCGGCGCGGGCCGAGAAGAACTCCGAACATCCCCTAGCCCAAGCGATAGTGGCGAGGGCCAGAGCGGAGGGAATGGACCTCAAGGATGTGGAGGAGTTCGACGCCGTACCGGGCCATGGCATCCAGGCGGTCGTGGACGGACGGCAGGTCCTAGTAGGGAACACCCGTCTGATGGAGAGGAACGGGGTCAGCACGGAGGAGAGCGAGGCCGAGCGGGAGAGGCTCGAGGGCGAGGGCAAGACGGCCATGATCCTGGCCGTCGACGGGAAGGTCCAGGCGCTGGTGGCCGTGGCCGACGCGGTCAAGGAGACCTCCCGGGAGGCCATCGAGCACCTCAAGAAGATGGGGCTCGACGTGTGGATGATCACGGGCGATAACGAGAGGACGGCCCGGGCTATAGCGACTCAGGTGGGGATAAAGCCTGAGAACGTCCTGGCCAACGTCCTGCCTGAGGACAAGGCGAAGCAGGTTATGGCGCTCAAGGAGCGGGGCAGGACGGCAGCGATGGTCGGCGACGGGATCAACGACGCCCCCGCGCTGGCCGCGGCAGACCTGGGCCTGGCCATCGGGACCGGCACCGACATCGCCATGGAGACGGCCGGCATCACCCTGATGCGCGGAGACCTGCGGGGAATAGTGGCGGCCATCCGGCTAAGCCGCATGACCATGCGGAAGATCAAGCAGAACCTGTTCTGGGCCTTCATCTACAACACCCTCGGGATACCCATTGCCGCCCTCGGCCTACTGGCGCCGGCCATCGCCGGAGCTGCCATGGCCTTCAGCTCGGTCTCGGTGGTAACCAACAGCTCGCTGCTCAAACGCTTCCGGCCCATGGCTGAATTCGAGAACTAGGAAGGGTAATGTCCTAAAATGTATG
>DFND01000050.1:39735-40320 GCA_002375895.1 Firmicutes bacterium UBA3576 | reverse complement strand
AGGCCTCGTTGACCTCGATCACGTCCATGTCCTCAAGGGCCAGCCCGGCCTTGTCCAGGATCTTCCGGGTGGCCGGGATGGGGCCCGTGAGCATGATGGTCGGGTCCACACCGGAGAGGGCGCTGGCCACGAACCGGGCCCGGGGCCGGAGCCCGAGCTCTCGGGCCCGCTCCCGAGACATCACCAGCACCGCCGCGGCCCCGTCGCTTATCTGGCTGGAGTTGCCAGCGGTGACCACCCCTCCGTCCTTGAAGCAGGGCTCGAGGGAGGCCATCTTCTCCGGCGAGGTATCCCGGCGCGGCGTCTCGTCCTCGCTCACCACCACCTCGCTACCGTCGGGCAGGGTGACGGGCACGGGCACGATCTCCTCCTGGAAGAGGCCGGCGTCGATGGCCCTGATGGCCCTCCGGTGGCTCTCGTAGGAGAAGGCGTCGAGCTCCTCCCGGCCGAGGTTCCACCTCTCAGCGACCAGCTCGGCCGAGAGCCCCTGGGGGATAATGAGGAACCTGTCGGTGACCTTGGGGCTGAGATCGCCGCCGTCCGAGCCCATTGCTACCCGGCTCATGCTCTCCACCCCCGCCCCGA
>DFND01000050.1:39559-39713 GCA_002375895.1 Firmicutes bacterium UBA3576 | reverse complement strand
ACGGCCTGGCCGGACATGACGGCCATGCAGGCGAAGTTAACCGCCTGCTGGCCTGAGCCGCACATCCTGTTGAGGCTCAGGCCCGGAACCTCAACCGGCAACCCGGCGACGAGACAGGCCATGCGGCCGATGTTGTACCCCTGTTCGCCTATCT
>DFND01000050.1:0-39433 GCA_002375895.1 Firmicutes bacterium UBA3576 | reverse complement strand
TCGGTAAATTCCAACTTCCATGCTCTCCACCCCCGCCCCGATCACGATATCGGCCTGGCCCGACATGACGGCCATACAGGCGAAGTTGACCGCCTGCTGGCCCGAGCCGCACATCCGGTTCAGGCTGAGGCCCGGGACCTCAACCGGCAACCCGGCGGCGAGACAGGCCATGCGGCCGACGTTGTACCCCTGTTCGCCTATCTGGGTCACGCAGCCCATGATGACGTCGTCCACCATCAGGGGGTCGAGGCCGTTCCTCGCGATCAGCTCCGCGAGCACCAGCCCGGCCAGCTCGTCGGGCCTTACGTGGCTAAGCGCTCCCCCCTTCCTTCCCATGGGCGTCCTCACCGCATCCACTATAACCGCCTCTCGCATCCCGCTCCCTCCCAATGCCGAACTCCCCTAAGACTGCCGACGTATGCTCTCCCAGCGCCGGCGCCCGGGCGGCCTCCGGTGCGCCGCTCGGCCCCGGGCGATACCTCCTCACGGGGTTGGCCGGGGCCCCATCCCCCGGGCAAAGCCCCCGCGCGACGGCCTGGGGGTGACGGCAGGCCTCCGATATCGTCAGCACCCTCTCCAGGCAGAAGTCGCCCGTCGCGGCCATCTCCTCCCACTCCGCCGCCGTGCGGGAGCGGAAGACCTCGGCCAGCCTGGCCCGTACCTCCCGCTGATCCGGGTCGAACTGCCTGTCGATGAGGTCCGGGGCGCCGACCGCCCCGCAGAAGGCCCGCCAGAACTTGGGCTCCAGGGCCGCCAGGGCCATGTACCTGCCGTCAGCGGTCTCGTAGACGGAATAGCAGGCCAGGCTCCCGCAGAGCCGGAGGTCCTCCCTGTCGGGTGAGCTGCCGGTGGCCAGGTAGTAGACCAGCGGCCAAAGACCGGCGAAGATCAGCCCGTGAGTCATGGAGATGTCCAGGTAGGACCCCTCCCCGGTGCGGTCGCGCCTGATGACCGCCGCCAGGATGGCCAGGACCGCGGTGAGGCCGCCCCCGGCCACGTCTCCCACCAGTAGAGGGGGGATGACCGGCCCGCCCTCGCCCGGGTTCATGAGGTCGAGGAGGCCGCTCAAGGCCAGGAAGTTGAGGTCGTGGCCTGCCCTCTCCCTGTAGGGGCCGGTGCTGCCGTAGGAGGAGATGGAGCAATAGATGATGTCCCCCTTCCACCGCGAGACCGCCTCGTAGCCCAGGCCCAGGCGGTCCATGACGCCCGGGCGGAACCCCTCCACCAGGACGTCCGCGGCACCTATGAGCTCGCGCAGGGCGGCACGGCCCTCCCGCGACCGCAGGTCCAGGACCACGCTCTCCTTGCCCCGGGCCAGAACCCGGAACAGGATGTTCTCCCCGTCCCTCAGCGGCGGCATCCAGCGGAGGTAGTCGCCCTCCGGGGGCTCCACCTTTATCACCCTGGCCCCCAGGTCGCGCAGCAGCATGGTGCAGAACCCCCCCGGCAGCAGACGCGTGAGGTCCAGGACCACCAGGCCTCTTAGAAGCTCATGGTGAGAACTCGAGAACTCCATCCCAGACCTCAGAAGGTGAAGAGCTCTATGCCACCGGAAACGTAGAGGGTGATCCCGGTGATGTACTTGGCCCAGTCGGAGGCCAGGAACACGACGGCGTTGGCCACGTCCTCCGGCTCGCCGGGCCTGCGGAAGGCCGTACGTCTCACCATGCGCTCGTTCATCTGGGGGTTTCCGCTCTGCCAGGCCTCCGTGGCGATGATGCCGGGGGCGATGGCGTTGACGGTGATACCGTGACGTGCCCCCTCCAGGGCCAGGCTCTTGGTCAGGCCGATGATCCCGGCCTTGGTCGTCGCATAGCTCGCCTGCCCGAACCCCCCGAGGGTGCCGGCCACCGAGGCCATGTTTATGATCCGGCCCCAGCCCTGCTCCTTCATGATCGGCCACACGGCCTTACAGCAGTTGTAGGCGCCCGTGAGGTTGACCTCGAGGTCCCTGGCCCACAGTTCGTCCTTCTGGTCCATGAGCTGACCCACGTGGTCCAGGGTGGCCGCGTTGTTGACCAGGATATGCAGCCCCCCGAACTCCTCCTTGATCCTGTTCACCGTCTCCCTGACGGCATCGCGGTCGGTAACGTCCATCTTGACCGCCAGGGAACGTCGTCCCATCCGCCGGATCTCCTCGGCCGTCCTCTCGGTGTGCACCGCCCCCTTGAACTTCATCAGCTGCTGCAGGGCGCCGTACCGGTCGGCGTCCGCGGAGTCCAGCTCGCTCTCCAGTAGGACGTCGGCCACCACCACGTCGGCGCCCTCCCGGGCGAGGGCCAGGGCGTCGGCGCGGCCCAGTCCCCGCGAGGCGCCGGTCACCAGGGCGACCTTACCTTCCAACAGCATGGGCATCCTCCTCCCCGAGAACTTAGTAGGGGCGGGCAAGCCCGCCCCTCTCCCCCGTATTGGCCCTAGCCCAGAAGGGCCTGAAGCTTCATCGCCAGGCCCATATCTCCCTTGATCTTCAGCTTCCCGCTCATGAAGGCCGCCGTGGGGTTGAGCCGTCCCTCGACCATATCCGCGAAGTCGGAGGCGCTCATGCTCACGGTGCACCCGGGGGATTCCGCCGCTCCCTCCCCGACCTCGATCTTGCCGTCGGCGACGTTGATGAAGAAGGTGCCGCCGCCCTCCCCCGACAGGTCGAACTGGTAGGAGGCGTTAAGGCCCGCCAGCTTGTCGGGCTGGGCCTCCAAGTTGGCCTTGATGTTCTCGAAGATCTCCTTCGCGCTCACCTCTGATCACCTCCCCTCTATACCGAGTACCTCCAAAGGAAGAACCCTCACCCCCCCCCGGTAGAGGCCTGACGAAGGCTTGTCTTGCCCGGGACGCCGCCCCCCGGACACAAGCCCGGCTGCTGCGCCCCTCTCGGGGCACAGAGGCCCGCCTTTCACCTCCTGCAGATGCCATCGAGGACGAGGGAGGTAAAGCTCTCGGCGATGTCGTCAATGGAAAGCCGCCCCTGGGGGGAGTACCACTCGTAAAGTCCGTTGCACATGCCCAGGATGGCGAAGGTCACCATCTTGGGGTCTACCTCACAGAACTCGCCCCGTGCGATGCCCTCCGTGATGATGGCCTCGAAGAAGCCACGGTAACGGTCCCTGCCGTCCAGGACCTCTCGGCGCTTCTCGGGGGGCAGCGCGGGGAGCTCGCGGAAGAAAATGGTCAACATGCTGAGGTTATCCGCCACGACCCTGAGATGATGCTTGATGGCCCTTCTCAACCGCAGCCTGGCAGGTTCATCTGTGGAGGCGATCTCCGAGATGTCTTCTACGAGGGCGGCGACAGCGCGGGTGAAGATGGTGAAGAGCAGCTCCTCCTTGCTGGAGACGTAGTGGTACAGGCTCCCCTTGCGCAGGCCGATGGCATCGGCGATATCCTGCATAGACGTCCCGTGGTAGCCCTTCTCGCGAAAGAGGTCGATGGCCAGGGCGAGGATTTGCTCCTCCCTGTCCCCGCCCTTCGGCGGAAGGTCGGAGTTGTTTCGGCCCATCCACTCCCCCCTACAGGAACGAATTTTCGGCCATCTACCGACCGGATGGTAGAAAAAATATATCAAAGAGAGCTCCCGGTTGTCAAGGGGCTCTTTCCCCCTCCGGGAGCAGAGGTGCCGTCAGCGGAGCACTTCCGCCGGGTCCCCGATCTCGACCATGCGACCCCCTCTCAGGATGACTACTCTGTCGGCCAGCGCCCTGGAGTCGTCACGGTCGTGGGTGACGAAGATCGAGGTGATGCCCGCGCCTTTCAATATCACCTTGAGTTCGTCGCGTATCCGCTGCTGCAGATCTCGGTCCAGATTGCTGAAGGGCTCATCCAACAGCAGGAGCGAAGGCTCGGGGGCCAGGGCCCTCGCCAGCGCCACCCTCTGCTGCTGCCCCCCGCTCAGCTCATGGGGGTACCGGCGCTTGTACTCCGCGAGGTTGACCAGCCGCAGGACTTCCTCCAGCCTCTCGTTCCTCCTGGCCCCGTCCATCCTGTGCAGGCCGAACTTTATATTGGCCTCCACCGTCATATGGGGGAAGAGGGCGTAGTCTTGAAATACCATGCCGATCCCCCTCCTCTCGGGGGGCAGGAAGGTGTTCCCATCCACCATGGTTCTCCCGTCAATCCTGACGCTCCCGCGGCTCGGGATCTCAAGGCCGGCGATCAGCCTGAGGATGGTGGTCTTCCCGCTGCCGCTCTCGCCCAGGATGCCGATTATCTCGCCCTTCCTGATATCGAGCGTGAAGTCCTGTATCGTGTCCTCGGCGGCGTTCTTGTATCTGAAGGTAAGTCCCCGGATCTCAACGTACATCATCTCTCCTCCTTATCGGCCACCCGGTGGAAGAAATAGATCGAGGCGAAGCTCACGAGTATGATGATCAGGGAGGATATGGCCGCCTCATGGATCATCTCATCGTGGGCGTACTGGAAGGACTTGGTGGCCAGGGTATCGAAGTTGAAGGGCCTCAATATGAGGGTGAGGGGCAGCTCCTTCATGATGTCGACGAAGACCAGCAGGAACCCGCTCAGCAGCGCCGGCTGGATCATCCTGAGGTCCACCTTGAAGAAGGTCCTGGTCACGTTCATCCCCAGGGTCCTCGAGGCCTCGAAGAACTTCTTGCCCACCTTCTCAAAGCCCGACTCCACCGAGTTTACAGCTATGGCTATGAACCTGATGGTGTAGGCGAACATGAGCATGACCAGGCTGGTGGTCAACACCAGCTTGGGCGTGTCGGGATCGATCAGCCTGTAAAGCCAGTACAGGTGGTTATCCAGGGCCACGAAGACCACTATCACCCCGATGGCGATGACGGCTCCGGGGATGGAGTATCCGACTATCGTAACCCTGGCGTTAGTCCTCGCGATGACGGTCTCGCTTATCCTGCTGTAATTGGCGATGACCACGGCCATGCAGACGATCAAGGCGGCGGAGCCTAGGGCCATCAACAGGGAGTTCAAGGTGAGCTCCAGGAACTTAAGGCCGAGGACCCTCCTGTAGGTCTGAAGGGCCCAGTGGATTAGCTGTAGGGTTGGTATGAGGAAGCCCAGGCTGAAGATCATAAAGGTGTAGCCGGAGGCCAGCACCGCCCCAAGGCCCTTGAGTCGTATGCGGGAGATGGGCCTGGCCTTCGTGGTGGTATAACTGAACCTCCTCCTCCCGCGCAAGGCCCTCTCGGACATGGTGATGGCGAAGACCAGGAGCATTAACATCGCCGCAAGCTTAATGGCCGAGTCCACATCCCCCATGCCGAACCAGGTCTGGAAGATAGCCGTGCTGAAGGTGGTTATGCCGAAGTACTTGACCACGCCGTAGTCGTTGAGCACCTCCAGCATGACCAGGGTCGTCCCGCCCACGATCGCCGCCCGCGAGACGGGCAGGATCACAAACAGGAAGACCTCGAGGGGGCTTCTGCCCAGGACCCTGGCGTTCTCAATCAAAGAGGAGGACTGTTTCTCCAAGAAGGCCTTGGTGATGGTATAAACATAAGGATACAGGAAGAGGGTGAATATGAACACCGCCCCTTGGAGGGACATGATATCGACGTACCGCTGATCGATGTAGATATTGAGGGAGTTCCTCAGAAAGGTCTGCAGCACTCCCGTGTAGTTCAACATACCGTTGTAGGTATAGGCGGCGATGTAGGGCGGTATGGCGAGAGGCAGCACCAGCCCCCACTTCAAGAACCCTCTCAGCGGGAAATCGTAGACCGAGACCACCCAGGCCAGGCTCGTGCCGATGACCGCGGCGAAGAGCCCCGACAGCGACGTCACCAGTACGGTGTTGGATATATACTGTCTCAGAAGGTATTCTTTAATGTGGTCCCAGTTCTCATTGGGCTCGCTGAAGACGTTGACAAGGATATTCGCGTTGGGCAGCAGGATCAACAGCACGAAGACCCAGCTCAGGACGCCCCATATATTGACGCTCGTGTACAATCGCTTGATCTCTAGCACCCTCACACTTCCCTCACAGAGCATCTCGCAGGCCCTACCAACGCGTGCCGGGGAAATCCGTACGAGGGGGCCAAGAGCCCCCTCGTCGCAACCGACAGCACCTGGCAGCGTGGCGGCGTGTCAGCGCCCCACGTGGTGGTTTACTTCCAGCCCACCTCGTTGAAGATCTGCACCGCCTTGCTGTTGAGCTCGCCCAGCAAGGACAGGCTTATGTCCTGCCTCTTGAAATCTCCCCACGACTTCAACAGCTCAGAGGGCTCGACTGCGGGGTTGGCCGGATACTCGAAGTTGGCCTCCGCGAACTGCTGCTGGGCCTTCACGCTCGACAGGAACTCCATCAGCTTGATGGCGTTCTCCTTGTTCTTGGCGTACTTGGTGAGCCCGATTCCGCTGACGTTGATGTGAGTCCCCGTGCCCTCTTGATCCGGGAAGATGATCCCGAGCGCCTCGGCCGCCTTCACTTCCTCCGGGTTCGCCGAATTCAGCATCTTGCCGATGTAGTAGGTGTTCATGATGGCGAGGTCCCCTACTCCCGCGGCGACGGCGGTGGCCTGCGCCCTGTCATTACCCTCCGGGTCTCTGGCCATGTTCTCCACTACTCCCCTCGCCCATTCCCGGCCCTTCTCCTCGCCGTGAATGGCGATCAAGGAGGCGAGCAGCGACTGGTTGTAAATGTTGGATGACGACCTGACCAGTATCTTGCCCTTCCACTTCGGATCCGTCAGGTCCTCATAGGTGGAGATCTCCGAGGGATCTACTCTGTCCTTGGCGTAGACTATCACCCTGGCCCTCACCGTCAGGCCGAACCAATAGTTCTCGGGGTCCCTCAGGTTAGCGGGGATATTGTTGAACAGCACCTCGCTGGAGACGGGCTGCAACAGCCCCTGCACCTTGGCCCTATGTAGCCTTCCGGCATCGGCGGTAATCAGCAGGTCGGCCTGCGTGTCCTCGCCCTCTCTCGCCAGCCTCTCGATCAACTCGTCGGACTTCCCCTTCACCACGTTGACCTTAATGCCGGTCTCCTGGGTGAAGAGATCATACAACTCCTGATCCGTGTCATAATGCCTGTCGGTATAGAGGTTTACCATCTGCTCCTCGTCAGCCCCGGTCGCACTTTCGCCCTGGTCTCCCTCGTTCGCGGCCGGAGCCCCGCCTCCGGAACAGGCGGCCAACAGCGCCAGCGAAAGCACCAGCAGGAGGCTTAACAGGATGCGTGAGAGTTTGTTCGTCATCTTCTTCCGACACCCTCCTAACGCATTGAGAATGATTTTCACTCTCTATTATATCCGGGCCCCGGCGGTTGTCAAGGGGTTGTTCCTCTCCTGGGACACAACCCCGACCGGCTCTCCACCGTCAGGCGCCCCCAAGCCCCTATATACATAAAATCCGATTGTTTTACTTGACAATCGTAGCGGCCATCGACTAGAATGGATATCGATGAAGTAAATTCCAGGCACACCAATCTGAAAAGAGGGGATGGGCTGTTCCGCTGCCTCTCCCTTGGGCTGAAGCTCGAGGGACGCGTTAGGGGAGGGCTCTGCTCTCTGGCAGACTCGCGATTACCAGCCGAGTCCTTAGGCCTACGAGGGGCGGCCCTGGCCTTCGCTCGCGTAGTATCTCGAAGGGGCTACACGGTGCGGTCAGGTCCCATGGCGGGCGCCCCGGTAGCCTTTCTCACAGCGGAAACCCTGGGGAATTAATGGGCTTGAGGTCAGCAATGCTCAGGGGTCGCGTCACTCCTAGGGACTGTGAGGGCCGGGAGAAAATGGGCATCAGGTACTACTCCGCCACGTCCTTCTTCCAATACAGAGATGTGTTCTTCTTACTGGCGTTGAGCTTGATATTTCTCAAGCTAATGGCCTCGCCCGAGCCTCTTGAGGGAATGACCAGAGAGGGCTACCAGGCCCTGGTCGTCTTCGGCCTGGCCTGCGTCCTGTGGATAACCAATATTCTGCCCTTGGCCATGACCAGTCTGTTGGCCATCGGGTTGTTGGCCGCCTATGAGGTTATCGACAGGGAGGTAATTTACGGCTTCTTCGGTGACCCGGCGATCTTCTTCATCATCGGCGCCTTCATAATTGCCTCCTCCGTGTCAGCCACCGGATTGAGCAGACGCCTGGCCTTTATCGTCCTGCGCCGCTACGGAAGAACCCCTCGTTCTGTAGTGATCAGCATCTTCTTGCTGTCCGGTTTCATGTCTTTCTTCATCCCCGAGCACGCGGTGGCGGCTTTGCTCTTCCCCATCGTCTTACAGATCAGCCGAACCCTGCGGTTGCCGCGGAACTCGGTGTTCGGCAAGTTTAGCTTTTTCGCTTTGGCCTGGGGAAGCGTAACCGGAGGCGTGGCCACCTTCCTAGGAGGGGCCAGAAACCCCATGGCGGTGGGGATCTTAAGGGGCGAGACGGGGCTAGAGATCACTTTCCTCGAGTGGTTTGTGGCCGTGGCCCCCGTCGCCCTCGTGCTGATGGGCCTCATTGTATTGCTGTTCGGGCTTATCAGGTTCGAAGATGTGAGATTGAGCGAGGTCGACGCGCGCCAGCCAGGGGAGAGGCTGGGCAAGATCACCCTCAAGGAAGTCAAGGCCCTGGTGTTGCTAGTAATTACCTTGTACCTTTGGGTTTTTCACGGTAACACCCTGGGAATTGCCAACATAGCCCTGATCAGCGGCGCCATGTACTTCGTCTTAGGGGTCGTCACCTGGGAAGAGCTTTCCCGAGAGGTCAACTGGGGTACTGTCTTTTTGTACGGTGGTGCGCTGACCTTGGGTAAATCGCTCAGCGCCACAGGAGTCCTGGATTGGTTCATAATGAACCCTTTATCCCGGTGGGAGCTCGACGCCTTTACCGTCCTCGTACTCGCCTCCTTGCTCAGCCTCGGGCTCACGAACGGGATCTCCAATGCTGCCGTGGTCGGCATGTTACTGCCGGTAGTATTGAAGTACTGCCTCGAAATCGGTGTGGACCCGAGGATAGCAGCCTACAGCGTAGCTGTCCCCGCCGGCTTGAGCTTCATGTTGCCGATGGGGACCCCCGCCAACGCCATAGCCTTCTCCGCGGGGTATTACACCATCTGGGAGTCGGTCCGTTATGGGCTGATATTGAGCGTGGTTTCCTGGATTGTCTTGACGTCCATGGCCGTGCTCTACTGGCCGACGATCGGACTGAGGGTCCTATGAGGGGGGATGGAAGCGAATGTCACAGCCCAAGGCCGCCAACATCCTATGGCATCAAGGTCACATCACCAAGAGGGAGCGAGAAGAGCGCCTAAAGCAGAGAGGCGTGATCATCTGGTTTACGGGACTGTCCGGCTCCGGGAAATCCACCGTAGCAGCGGAAGTGGAGAGGAGATTGTTCGAGAGGGGCAACCTGGCCTACGTCTTGGACGGCGATAACCTGCGCCACGGCCTGAACAAAGACCTCGGATTTTCGCCCGAGGACCGCAAGGAAAACATCCGGCGGGTCGGCGAAGTGGCCAAGTTATTCGCTGATGCCGGGCTGATCGTCTTGACCGCCTTTATTTCTCCCTATCGGACGGACCGGGACCAGGCCAGGGCGCTCGTAGGACCAGGGGAGTTTATCGAGGTCTACGTCAAGTGTTCCCTGGAAAAATGCGAGGAGAGGGACGTTAAGGGCCTGTACAGGAGGGCGCGGGCCGGGGAGATCGGGGATTTCACCGGCATTTCCGCCCCCTATGAGGAACCGGTAAATCCCGAAATCGTGCTCAATACGGAGGCCGAAGACGTAGAGACCTCAGTTAACCGAGTCCTGGAATATCTCGAGGCAAAGGGGATCGTAAAGTAGATGGCAAGGGGACGATGGGCTGTCAGAGTGCTACATGCCGATGTGCTGGTTATCGGGGGCGGTGCCGCGGGCTGTAGCGCGGCCATCACCTTGAGGGAATTGGACGAGGACCTCGACGTAGTGGTAGTTGAAAAGGCCCATGTCGAACGCAGCGGGTGTCTGGCCGCAGGTATCAACGCCATCAACGCCTACCTCAATCCCGGGGAGACGCCCGAGAGCTTTACCGAGTACGTGAAAAGGGACTCCGCCGGCCTGATCCGCGAAGACCTGGTCTACTCCGTCGCCCGGGGCCTGAACGAAGCCGCAGAGCGCCTGGAGGGCTGGGGGGTGCCCTTCGTCAAGGATAGCCACGGCCGCTACTTGCCTCGGGGGAAGCGCAGCGTATGGGTCCGCGGCGAAAAGATAAAGCCCTTGATGGCCAGAGCCCTGATCTACTCAGGGGCCCGGGTCTTGAACCGCGTCAATATGACCAACTATCTGCTAGCGGGAGGACGGGTGATCGGGGCCTGCGGTTTCTCCGTCCGCGAACCCAAATTTTATGTCATCCTCGCCAAGGCGGTGATCTGCGCCACCGGTGGTGCAGCCGGGATTTACCGGCCTAACAACGAGGGCCCTTGCCGTCACAAGCTCTGGTACCCACCCTTCAACACGGGGGCGGGATACGCCATGGGCATCAGAGCCGGAGCCGAGATGACTACTTTCGAAATGCGCTTTATCGCCTTGAGGGTAAAGGATGTGATGTCGCCGACGGGCGCCCTCGCCCAGGGGGCCCGGGCCGCGCAGATCAACGGCCGAGGAGAGAGGTATCTAGAGAATTATCCCGATCCCTCCACCCCCATGCGTCTCTATGCCACGGTCATGGAAAACCGACAGGGCAGAGGCCCCTGCTTCTTGGATACGACCACTTTGGACCCCGCTCTAAGCCGAAGGCTAAAGGAAGCCTACCTGGATATGTCGCCGGGGATCTTGTTGAAATGGGCCGATGAAGGGGTAGAACCCCATGAGAGGCCGGTGGAGATCTGCGGCTCGGAGCCCTACGTAGTGGGCGGGCATGGACAGGCCGGCTACTGGGTGGATATCAAGCGGCGTACCAGCCTGCCGGGGCTATTCGCCGCCGGCGATGTGGCGGGCGGGGCCCCCAAGAAGTACGTCACCGGCTGCATGGTGGAGGGCAAGCTGGCGGCTGAAGCTGCCTGGCAGGCCATCAGGTCGGGTGACGGGGCGCGGCCAATGCCAGAAGAGCTCCTAAGGAGGAACATCGAGAGAGAACTGCAGTGGGTAATGGCGCCCCTGGAGGCCGAGACGGGCTTTACAGCCGATGAGCTGGAGGAGAGGCTCCAGAAGATCATGGACGAATACGCGGGGGGGATCAGCTGCCATTACGAGCTCTGCCGGCACAAACTGTTGTTGGCTCGCGATTACCTGGTGCAACTGCGGCGCGATCTGGCCCGGGCTAAGGCCAGGAACCTCTATGAGCTGCTGCGAGTGCACGAGGTAATTGACCGGGTTTATGTGGCCAGAGTTCTGGTCGAGCACCTGTTACACCGTGAGGAGACCAGGTGGAGATGCTACCAGGAAAGGGTCGATTTCCCCCATCGTGACGACGAAAATTGGCTGAAATTCGTGAACTCCCGGTATGACCCGGTGACTGACGTGGTGAGGATCATCGAGCGGGATTATAAGGAACTAGGTGAGAGTCATGAGCATTAAGATCGATAGAGAGCGTTGTAATGGCTGCGGCCTAGCCGAGGAGGCCCTCTGTGAGCGGATATGTCCCGGCAACCTGCTCTTCCGGGGGGAGGACGGCAGGGCAGCTATCAGGGATGCCCGTGACTGCTGGGGCTGTGCCGCCTGCGTCAAGGAATGTCCGCAGCAGGCAATACATATGTATCTGCCGATGCAGATCGGGGGGCGTGGCTCTACCCTCACAGCCAGGAAAAAGGGGCATGAGATCCTATGGACCTTGAGGAGGCCCGATGGCAGCGAAGAACTCTTCCGGATAATCAACGAAAGGCCGGAAGCCGTTGTGAACCACACCGGAGCGGGAGGTTCGTGATAATGACTAATGCACCCCATGGTGGAGAATTGGTTAATCAGGTGCTTGCGGGCCGAGAGAGGGAAGCGGCCCTGGAACGGGCACGGAATTTAAAGAGGCTGGTCCTGGACGGTTGGGAGATATCGGATTTGGAGTTGATCGCCACCGGCGCCTTCAGCCCGTTAACGGGTTTCTTGAACAGAGAGGATTACCTCGGGGTAGTGGGGGATATGCGGCTGTCCGACGGCACGGTCTGGAGCATTCCCATCGTCCTGGGGGTCTCACCCGAGGAAGCTGGGGGTTTGAAGCTGGACGAAGAAGTGGCTCTGGTCGACGAGCGAGACGAGATCCTGGGCCTGTTGCGCGTGGAAGACATATATGAATACGACAAGGAAAGGGAGGCCCAATTGGTCTACCGGACCACTGATGACCGCCATCCCGGGGTACGCAGACTCTACGGGCGGGGACAAGTTCTACTGGGAGGCGAGATCAAACTTATTAACCGTATCAGACCGGAGAGGTTTCGAGAGCTGTACCTGGACCCCGCCGATACCCGACGCATCTTTGCCGAGAAGGGCTGGAAACGGATCGTGGCCTTCCAGACCAGAAATCCCATCCACCGGGCTCATGAATACCTGCAAAAGTGCGCCCTGGAGATAACTGATGGTCTGTTCCTGCACCCGCTGCTGGGCGAAACTAAGAGCGACGACATACCTGCCGATGTGCGGGTTAGATGCTATAAGGTCCTGCTCGAGAAGTACTATCCCAAGGATCGGGTTCTCCTGGCCGCCTTCCCCGCCGCGATGCGTTACGCAGGGCCTAGAGAGGCCATCTTTCACGCCTTGGTACGGAAGAATTACGGCGCCACCCACTTCATCGTGGGAAGAGATCACGCAGGTGTCGGCAATTACTACGGAACCTATGATGCCCAACTGATCTTCGATGACTTCGACCCCGGTGAGCTTGGGATCACCCCCCTGTTCTTCGAACACAGCTTCTTCTGCCGGGCCTGCGGAAACATGGCTTCGAACAAGACCTGCCCCCACGGCCCAGAGGAACATGTCTTCTTGAGCGGAACGAAATTACGGCAAATGCTGGCTGCCGGCGAATTGCCGCCCGAGGAATTGACCCGACGGGAAGTGGCCGAGATCCTGGTTGAGTACTACCAGGGTAAGGCTCTCACTGGTTAACCCTCCCCTTGTCCGCGGCAGAAATTCGCCACCGGCAGGCAGGAACCCGGTACAGCACGACGAACATACGTTTTGGAAGGGAGGTGGCGCCTTATTGCTGTAGCCCGAAAGAGAGGCTTCCCAATCGATTCAGTCAACCTCAAGCCCCCCCTCAAGTGGGCGGGCGGAAAACGCTGGTTGGTCCCCCACCTGAGGCCCCTCTGGGAACGCCACCGAGGGCGGAGGCTGGTTGAGCCCTTTTGCGGTGGTCTGGCGGTAACCCTCGGAATTATGCCGTCGCGTGCCCTGTTAAATGACGTTAACCCCCACCTGATAAATTTCTACCGCTGGCTCCAGCGGGGGCTACACATCACCTTGCCGATGCAGAACAACGAGAGGATGTACTACCAATACCGCGAGCGCTTCAACCGTCTCATTCAGGGCGGCAAAGCCCAGAGCAGGGAGGCGGCCGAGCTCTTCTACTTCCTGAACCGCACGGGCTACAACGGCCTCTGCCGTTTCAACAGAAACGGTGAGTTCAACGTGCCCTTCGGGCGGTACAAGCGGATCCCCTACGTAACCGACTTCTCCCGCTACAAGAGCGCCTTCGCAAACTGGCAGTTCACCGCCGGCGACTTTCAAGAGGTGGCGCTGGAGCCCGACGACTTCGTCTACGCCGACCCGCCCTATGACGTGGAGTTCACCCAGTACGCCAAGGAGGATTTCTCCTGGGAGGACCAGGTGCGCCTGGCGGAATGGCTCGCCCGACACCCGGGCCCGGTGGTGCTGTCCAACCAAGCCACCAAGCGGATCGTAGCGCTGTATGAGGACCTCGGGTTCGAGCTCCAGTTTCTCCAGGGACCCCGGCGGATAAGCTGTAACGGAGACAGGACCCCTGCCCACGAGGTCCTGGCGATGCGGGGGGTTTAGCCGTCACGACCCTAGAGGGCGAGGCCGGGCGGGAGCGGTGCCCAGGGGCAAACAGCCCTTTCTCAGGGATTGGGGTCCCCGGCACCGTCCGGCTCACTGGGAGCCCTCTCCCGGACCCAGTCCCCAACGAACCTCTCCAGGCGGCCTATGGCTACGGCCGAACCTCGCGTCCCCAGTACGCACTCCTCCTCGCAATGGCCCTCCTGTGGACACACCCTGCCGTAAGTCGCCGGAAGGGACGACGCAGCCGCCAGCACCTCGGCCGCCGATTCGAAGTCGCCCCTCTCTATGTGGCCGATGAACTCGCGAATGGGCACGCCCACCGGACAGGCCTCCTCGCACTTGGGCCGGCTGCATCCCAGGCATCTAGAGGCCTCCAGCATGGCCCACTCCTCGTCGTAGCTCTGGTTCACTGTGTGGTAAACACCCCTCTCCTTCGTCGCAGGGGCGGCCATGGGGCTCTGTTCCCGCCGGACAAGAACCGGCCCCCTTTTGGCCTAGGCTGCCCAGAACTCTGGTAAAATAACGAGGGCCCGCGGTGCACAGGCCAAGGCCGTCACCGCCGGACAGGGCGGGAAGGGGACGCTGCTAGCAGGAGAAAGAGGTAGATGATGGAGAACTGAAGAACTGGAAAGGGGAGATGCCCGATGACCAAGATCATGGACCACATACGCCACCTGGCCGTGACCATCGGCCCGCGGGGTTCAGCCACGGCGGCCGAGAGGCGAGCTCGCGACTACGTGGCCCAGGAGATGAAGGCCCTTGGCCTCGAGGTGACCCTGCAGGAGTTCCCCTCCATTACCACCTTCTCCTGGCCGTACCTCATCCTCTACCTCCTGCCCACGCTGGCCTTCGCCCTGAGCTTTGAGAGCCCCGTGGCGGGCGCGGTCCTCGCCGTCCTCGGCTCCGGCGCCTTCTACCTCGAGCTCAACTTCAGGGAGGTCCTGGAACCCCTCCTCCCCAAGGGCACCGGATACAACGCCCTCGGGCGCCTGCGGGGAAGCAACCCCCACAAGAAGGTGGTGATCTCGGCCCATCACGACTCGTCCAAGGCGGCTTTGAACTTCAAGCCCTCGCTGGTCGGGGGGTTCCGCACTTCCTTCCTCCTCATGGCCCTGAGCCTCTTCCTGGTCCCCTTTCTCCTCGTCGCCTACGCCTTCACGGGGCTTGAGGCAATCCGGTGGGCGGCCGTCCCCTTCCTGCTGTACCTGTTGGGGACCGCGGCCAGCATGGTGCATCGTGAGGTCTGGAACCGTTACACCCACGGGGCCAACGACAACGCTTCGGGGGTGGGGACAATGCTGGAGCTCGCAGCCCGCGCCTCCGGGGAACCCCTCGAGAACCTGGACCTGTGGTTCCTGTCCACCGGCTGCGAGGAGGCCGGGACCTTCGGCATAAGGGCCTTCCTGCGCGCCCACGGACGCGAGCTGCGTGACGCCTGTTTCATCAACCTCGATAACGTCGGCGCCGGCACCGTCCACTACATGGCCGGCGAGGGTATGCTGCCCACCTATAGCGCTGACCCGGAGCTCCTCGAGCTCTTCGCGGCAGCATGCCGCCAGCGGCCCGAGCTCAACGTCAAGCGAGGCCTGTACACGTTGATGCCCACCGACGCGACTCGCTGCCTGGCCTACGGCTACCGGGCCATAAGCCTGCTGGCCGTCGACGATCGGGGCCTGCTCCCCAACTGGCACTGGATCACGGACACCTACGACAGGGTTGAGGAGGAGACCGTGTCCACTTGCGCGGAGATAGTCTGGACCGTGCTGAAGCTGATGGACGCGGAGCAAGGGACATCCCGCGAGCAGACCGACGTGGCCAGGTCGTGAATGCTCTACGGGCGGGCCAGGAGGCCGGCCATGCGGGCCGTGAGGTCGGGCCCGAGGCGGTAGAGGCCCAGCCCTTCTGCACAGCGGTTGTAGGTGGGGAGAAAGTCCTGCAGGGAGGACAAGATGTCCACGGCGGCCCTCCGGCCGAGCTCCACGGCTATCGCCTCCACCATCCTGGCGCCTACCCAGTAGGCGGCGCCCATGTATCCCTCGAGGAAGGCCCGGACCTCACGCTCGAAGCTCTTGGCGTTAAAGCCCCCCGCGAGGGCCCTCTCCATAGCCCTCTCGAGCCTGGACATCCACATATCGAGCTCAGAGGAGTACCTCAGGTAATCAGCGCGGCAGCCCCTGGTCTTCGCCGAGGGCCCGGGGCCGGTGGGGTATCCGTGGATGAGATAGAGGGCGCTCCCCTCGACCACGCACAGGCCGAGGAGTGATACGGCCTGGCGTTCAGGGTCGGGAAGGCGGTCGATGTCCGGCATAAAGCCTTCAAGGCCCACGTGGTGGAGCTCGTGAGCCAGGGAGTTCTCCAGGGACAGCCAGCCCTCGAAGTCCACCTGCAGGAGGTCCACGGCCAGGTCCCCCGCCAGGGCGTAAGCGCCGCTCTCGCCGTCGAGCAGGAAGTACACTGTGCAATCGAGGTCGGCCCCCGCGGGCAGGTGTTCGAGGGCCTTCCGCATGGCCCTCTCCACGTAGCGTCCCCCTCGGATCCGGTCGAGGGTGCGCGTGAGATGGTCTATGCGTGCCAGAGCCTCACGGAAGGCGCGGTGACGTAGGCCGTCAGCTCGCCCTTCCCCGAGGCCCATGAGAAGGGATGCCAGATCCTCTCGTGAGAGGGCCCGGCCCAGCCGGTTGTGATGGTGAAGGAAGAAGGCGTAGGCCTCGGTGTTCAGGGCCTCATCCAGGGCCGAGCGGTCGGGTCTCCCATCGGCTACCGTACTCAGGAAGGCCAGCATCCTCTCCGCGCCGGTGAAGTCGATTCTTACCACTGGAACCTCTCCCTCGGTATACTATATGCCTCTCTTCTCCACCGGGCGCGGTTTTCCCTTGAAAGAGACGTCGAAACTCGTTAACTTTTGTCGTCCACCTCCCCACACCGCTCGAGCAGCTGGCGCCAGGCGGCCTCCACCTCCGCCTCCAGCTCGGCCAGGAGGTCATCGTGCCTGCCGTCGAAGAGGTGGGCGAACCTCCGCTGCCTCCTGAGCCAATCCACGTAGGACTGGCGCCGCTTGGGCTTGTAATTGAGCTTCCAGCGCCCGTCAACGACCTCAAAGAGGGGCCAGAAGCAGGAGTTCACGGCGTGGCGTACGAGGTCCACCGTCTCCTCGGGCGCCGTCCCCCATATCAACCGGCAGGGGGTCAGGATGTTCAGGAAGGACGGCCCGTCGGTGTCCAGGGCCCGGCGGGCCTTGCGGACCAGGTCCCGCCAGTTGGATATGGCGGCCTGGGCCACGTAGGGTATTCCATGGGCGGCGATGATGGCCGTAAGGTCCTTGCGCCGCTGGGGCTTACCATCGAGAAACCTCCCCGGGGGCGTGGTGGTGGTACCCGCCCCCCTGGGCGTGGCGCCCGACCGTTGCACGCCCGTGTTCGCGTAGGCGCCGTTATCGTAGCAGACGTACAGGAAGCGGTGGCCCCTCTCCAGGGCCCCCGAGAGCGACTGCAGCCCGATGTCGTAGCTGGCCCCGTCCCCTCCGAAGGCGATAAAGTGCCTCGGGCCTACGTCCTTGCCGTAACGGGGCAGGGCCGAGTGGGCGGCCTCGATGCCGCTGATGGTGGCGGCCACGTTCTCGAAGGCGTTGTGCACGAAGGAGCAGTTCCAGCTGGTATAGGGGAAGACCGTCGAGGTCACCTCGAGACACCCGGTGGCGACGGCCACCACCACGGGGTGTTCGGTGGCCTTGAGCACCAGTCGGACGGCCTGGGGAAAACCACACCCGGCACAGGCCCTGTGGCCGGCCTCGAAGAGCTCAGGCCGCTTGGACAGTTCCTTCAAGGAGTACACTACTCTCTCACCCCCAGATAGGTGACGTCGGCTCCCGAGGGGACGAGCTCCCGCATCAGCCCCACGAGGTCCTCCATACCGATCTCGCGGCCGCCGAGGCCGTAGACGAAGCCGCGGGCACGCGGCCGTCCCTCCAGCGGGTGCAGCGCCGCCTTGACCTCCGTGTACAGGGCTCC
Source organism: Firmicutes bacterium UBA3576 (assembly GCA_002375895.1). Taxonomy (GTDB): domain Bacteria; phylum Bacillota; class Sulfobacillia; order UBA3569; family UBA3569; genus UBA3569. The sequence goes on along the minus strand of DFND01000050.1, from coordinate 21,552 downwards.
CCCCTGGCCCGAGTAATCGAGGGACCTGTCGAGCACGCCGACGACCTCGCAACCGCCGAGGAGCTCCCTCAGGGCGGCGGCGGGAAAGGGACGGATCGCTCGAACCTTTACCAGGCCAACCCTCAGGCCCTCCTCCCTCGCCAGGTCCACGGCCTCCTTGGCGCTACCGGCGGTGGACCCCAAGGCCACCAGGACCGCCCGGGCGTCCTCGGTCCGGTAGGCCTCTACGAGCCCGTAAGGCCTGCCGGATATCCCCTCGAACTCCCTGCCGACCTCCTCGATGACGCGGGGGGCGTGATACAGGCCCTCGGCCATCTGACGTCGGAACTCGAAGAAGGAATCCTGCAGGGCGAGGGCGCCGACGGTAACAGGCTCGTCGCCGAGGACGTCCACCGTCGGCTGGTACTCCCCGATGAAGGCCTCCACGGCCGCGTCCTCGAGGAGGGACACCCTCTCCACGCCGTGGCTGAGCACGAAACCGTCCAGGGCCACCATCACCGGCAGTCGGACGTCGGCGTGTTCCCCGATGCGGACGGCCTGTAGGACGTTGTCGTAGGCCTCCTGCGCGTTCTCGGAGAAGAGGATTATCCACCCCGAGTCCCGAGCCCCCATGACGTCGCTGTGGTCGCAGTGGATGTTTATGGGGGCGCTGAGGGCGCGCGTCACCACGGGCATCACGATGGGCAGGCGGAGCCCGGCTGCGATGTGCAATACCTCATACATCAAGGCCAGCCCGTTGGACGAAGTAGCGGTCATCGCCCGCACGCCGGCCACGGCCGCCCCCACCACGGCGCTCAGGGCGCTGTGTTCGCTCTCGACGGGGACGAACTCGGTCCGCACCAGGCCGTCGGAGACGAAGCCGGAGAAGAGCTGCACTATCTCCGTCTGGGGGGTGATGGGGTAGGCGGCCACCACCACCGGGTCGATCTGTCGCATGGCCTGGGCCACAGCCTCGTTGCCGCTCAAGGCCTTGATGGTCATCTTCCCGTCCCCTCTTCTATCTCGGGCACCATCCGAATGGCCTTGTCCTTGGTCGGACACTCCTCGGCACAGATCCCGCAGCCCTTGCAGTGGTCGTAGTCGAACCCCACCATGCGGCCGTCCCTGACCACAACCGCGATGTCCGGGCAGAAGACCCAGCAGAGCAGGCAGTGGATGCAGTTCTCGGGGATGTGTTTTGGGCGGTAGTTTCGCCAGTCACCCGTCTGCCACCGGGAGGAGGTGGCACCACCCCGCAGGATGCCCGAGAGGGGCAGCTCCCTCCAGCCCGCCGCGGGATGGCGAGAGGGGGACTTGACCGCGGCCTCGGTCGATGCCACCGGCCGGCCACCGCCGCGTGCGATGGCGCTGAAGGCCTCCTCCACCGCCTTCAGGTTGCCCTCCACGAGCTCCGGCCGGTCGCCGAACTTGCTCTCCAAACGTCCCCTGAGGGTCTCCTTGAGCTTACCGAGCTCCATGATCTCCATCACCCCGATGAGCGCGGCCATCATCGGGGTGTTGGGGATATCCCGGCCGAGGTGCCGTGCGGCGATGCCGCTGGCGTCCACGGCGATGACCTCCACGTCGGGGGGCACCCCCAGGGCGCCGGCGAGGTCAGCGGGGCTGCGAGTCGTGTTGACCAACACCTTTTCGCCCCCTCCCAGGCCCCGGACCAAAGACTGGCTGCCGATGAAGGAGGGGTCGAGGACCACCACGTAGTCGGGGTTGGTTATGGGGGTGTGAATGCGAATGGCCTCCTTGGACAGGCGGTTATAGGCTACCACGGGGGCGCCCATCCGCTCCGGGCCGTATTCGGGGAAGGCCTGTGCGTGCCAGCCCACCCGGCTGGCCACGTCGGCGAGCAGCACGGCCGCCGTCTTCGCGCCCTGCCCGCCCCGACCGTGCCAGCGGATCTCAATCATTTTGGGGACCCTTCCTGCGGACCCCGGGCCCGAGCTCCTCGGCGATCTCCTCCATGAGCCGCGCCCGACCACGCCGGTAGTCGTGTCCTCCCGCCCAGCCCATGAGCGTCGGCAGCTCCACGCCCTCCTCGACGTCTACCTCACCGAGGCCGACGTCGTCCCGTCGAGAGTCTCGAGAGCGCTTCGCATCGTCCAACTCTCCCACCCCCTCAGCAACTGTCGATAGTAGCCTTTCCTGGGAAGGCGGGCAGGATACATGTCCGGTCGTCGCGTAGTTGTTAAGGAGATCATTTCCCGGGAAAGGAGCCTCGAAGGTGCGAGAAGGGGCTGAGCTGCATCGCGATGCCGTGGTGCTGGACGCTCACTGTGACACGCTGTACGCCATCATGGAGGGACAGAGGGAAGACCTCGGGCCCTCGGACATCGGGCACGTGGACGTGCCGCGCCTGAGGGCGGGCGGCGTCGACGTGCAGTTCTTCGCCTGTTGGATCCCCTCGGAGTACAAGCCTGACCGGGGGTTGAAGGCGGCCCTCAAGCTGCTGGACATCGCCCACCTGGAGCTCGAGCGGAGAGAGGATATCCTGTTGATACTCTCCCGGGCGGACGTGGACCGGGCTCGGGCCGAGGGCAAGGTGGGGGTCTTGCTGAGCATCGAGGGAGGAGAGGCGGTCGAGGACGATCTAGCCTACCTCCGCACCCTGTACCGCCTGGGAGTGCGGTCCATCTGCCTCACCTGGAATCAACGCAACCTGCTCGCCGACGGGGTGGCGGAGGCGGAGACCGGTGGCGGGCTCACTAACCTGGGCCGGGAAGTTGTGCGAGAGATGAACCGCCTGGGCATGATCGTGGACGTGTCCCACCTGTCGGAAGCCGGCTTCTGGGATGTGCTGGAGGTATCGTCCCATCCGGTCATCGCGTCCCACTCCAACGCCCGGGCCGTATGCCCCCACCCGCGCAACCTCTCTGACGACCAGATCAGGGCCCTGGCCCAGGCCGGCGGGGTCATGGGGATGAACTTCTCCCGCCTCTTCGTGGACCCCAAGCGGCACACCCTGGAACGGGTTCTGGATCACATAGACCACGTGGTGGAGCTGGTCGGGCCCGAACACGTGGGGCTGGGCTCCGACTTCGACGGCATTGACGAAACCCCAGAGGGGCTCGAGGACGTGTCCCGTATGGGTAATATAACCGCAGGGCTGCTGGCACGCGGCTACGACGAGGAGTCTGTGCGCCTCATCCTGGGCGGGAACTTCCTCCGGGTCATGGAGAGGGTCATGGGTTGACTATCAACTGAGGCCGGCGTTAGAGGGGGTGAGAGGGCGTTGAAGAAGATGGCCCGCGTGCTGATCTCGGGGCGGGTTCAAGGGGTGGCCTTTCGCGCCAATACCCAACGGATGGCCCGGCAGCTGGGCCTGAGCGGCTGGGTGCGGAACCTCCCCGACGGGCAGGTGGAGGCCCTCTTCGAGGGCGACGAAGAGGCCGTGGAACGAGCCGTGGACTGGTGCCGCGTGGGACCTCCGGCCGCCCACGTGACACAGGTGAAGGTCGAATACGGCCCCTACAGCGGCCGTTACACTGACTTCTCCATCACCTACTGACGGCCCCGCCCGCGGCAACCACAGTGGCCATGGTGGTGAGGGCCCCTCCCGGCCAGGCGGTAGTTCCCCCCTTCGATACGGATGGCCCGTCCCTCCACCAGGGCGCGGGAGATCTTCTCCCGGGCCGAGACCAGCACTCGCCGGAAGGTGGTGCGCGCCACCCCCATCCGCTCCGCGCACTCCTCCTGCTCCAGGCCCTCGAGGTCCTTGAGCCGGAGGGCCTCGAGCTCCTCTACGGTGAGCCACTCCTCCTCGAGCTCCCGGGCCGGGACCCCGGCCGGCTTGAAGTAGGTGTGTGCCGGCAGGAATTCCACTTGTCTGTCCTTCGGCCGTCGCGGCAACTCTCTCCCTCCTCTGAGGTATTATACCACGCGCCCCTCCCGGTGTCCGAGCCTCACCCCCGGCACCTGCTGTGCCTGGCCTACCCTGGGGGTAGAGCTCGCCAAGGGACGAACTTCGGGATTGCGAAGCGCCCTTTCGGAGAGACTAGGTACGGGGGTGAGGCAAGATGAAGATCAGGGACACCTTCGCCCTGGTGTTGACATCCGGCCTGGCGGGCAACGCCGCCAAGGGCCTGGTAGATACCCTACTCTTCCGAAAGAAGATCTCCACCATCACCCATAGGGACATAGCCACCGGCATCTTCTCCGACGCTCCCGCCATAAGGACCACCCTGGGGCACCTCCTCGGGCACCTCGGTGATTTGTGCATCGGGACCATGGTGGCAGCGCCCATCGTCTGGGTCCTCCGGCGGACGGGGACCGACCTCTATCCCCTGAAGGGCATGGTCCTGGGGCACGCCGCGTGGGTAGTCGCGCTCGGCGCGTCGGCCCACCTGGGCGCCTCCCGCGTCTACCCCATGAGCCCCCGCACCAACCTCGCCCTGCTCGCCAGCGAGTGCGTCTACGGCGCCGTCGCGGCCCTCACCGCCGTCCATCTCGGGCACCCTGACCTGTTCCCCGGCACCACGGCCCCTCGACAGAAGCGGTAGCTCGCCTTCCGAGACCCTCCCGCAGTGGTTCCCCTCCATACCAAGATGTTGTAGAATTAGGATGTGAGAGGAAATAAGGTAGGCCGCTAGGGGAGCTCGTGTTACCGGGCTGAGAGGGCGGCGGAAGCCGCCAACCCTTGAACCTGACCTGGGTAATGCCAGCGTAGGGAAGCGGCCCGTGGGGTCGAGTGGCGGGCCGCTGCCTGGGCAAGGCAGCGGCCCTTGTCGTACGGAACCCTAGCCGAGGGGGTGATGAGAGGTGCACTGGGATCTCTATGTCCTCACCGGCGGCGACACCGACAGAGGACGCCCCGTCGAGGAAGTGGTAGAGGCCGCCCTACTGGGCGGAGCCACGGCGATCCAGATGCGGGAGAAGGCGCTCTCGGGCCGAGAGCTCCTCCTCTTGGCCCAGCGGCTGCGGCGGTTAACCAAGCGCTACGGCGTCCCCCTGCTCATCAACGACCGGGTAGATATAGCGCTCCTGGCGGATGCCGACGGCGTGCACCTGGGACAAAGCGACGTACCCGCCGCCTGCGCGCGCCGCCTCCTGGGGCCCGGACGGATCATCGGGGTCACCGTGGACGGCGTGGACCAGGCCCGGCAGGCCCAGGCCGACGGGGCTGATTACGTGGGCCTGGGGCCCTTCTTTCCCACAGACAGCAAGGGGGACGCGGGGCCACCCCTGGGCCTTGACACCCTGCGGGAGGTGAAGGCGGCCATTGACATCCCGGTGGTGGCCGTCGGCGGCGTGAAGAGAGAGAACGCTCGGTCCCTGATAGCCGCCGGCGCCGACGGAGTGGCGGTCATCTCCGCCGTGGTCCACGCCCCTGACGTCAGGCAGGCGGCGGCCGACCTCCTGGCGGAAGTTCGAGCCGCAAAGGCTGAAAGGGAACGTAAGGAGGTGTAATCGAGATGAACATCGGCAAGGTGAGCGACGAGTTCTTCAGGCGAAACATAGCCGGCAAGCTCGGAGCCCCCGCGGCCGACCTGGTAGTCGGTCCGGCCATGGGCGTGGACGCGGCGGTGATCAAGGTGGGCGAGCAATACATGGTGGTGGCCGAGGACCCCATCTTCCCCGTCCCGGGCCTGCCCCTCAGGGACTTCGGTTGGTTCACCGTTCACATCGGCGCCAGTGACGTGGCGGTCCTCGGGGTCAAGCCCCGCTACATGACCTACTCGCTTCTCGTACCCCCAGCTACCCCGGAAGATGACCTCGCGGAGATCATCTCCTCCATCAGTGAGACGGCCGCTGAGGAGGGGATAACGATCGTCGGCGGGCACACCGGCTACTACCCGGCCGTGACCGTTCCCACCATCGGCGGGGTTACCGTGTGGGGCTTCGGCGACGAGGTGGTAACCCCCGCCGGCGCCCAAGTGGGGGACGAGGTGATCATCACCAAGGGGGCGGCCATCGAGGCGGCCGGCCTCCTGGCCCAAGTTTACGGGGACGACATGCTCGCGGCCGGCATCGACCCCGAGATCGTCCGAGAGGCCGCGGCTATGGTCTACGAGATGTCGGTGATCAGAGAGGCCCTGCTGGCCGTGGAGGTGGGCGGGGTTCATGCCATGCACGACGCCACCGAAGGAGGTGTGCTGCGGGGCCTCCACGAGGTGGCCGTTGCCTCACGGGTGGGGCTCCGGATCGACGCCGAGGCGATCTTCGTCCCTCCGGCCGCGAAGGTCACCTGCCAGCACTTCGGCATCGACCCACTGGTCTCCATCAGCGAGGGGACGATGGTCATGACCTGCAGCCCGTCGGTCACGGGCGAGATGATGCGGGCCTTTGACCGCGCCGGCATTCGCGCCGCCGTCGTCGGAGAGGTGGTGCCCGAGGCGGCTGGACGTAAGCTGCTAAGGGACGGCCGGGAGGAGGAACTCACCGTTCCCGACAGGGACCCCTTCTGGGAGGTCTTCTTCCGGGACCTCCTGGCTCGCGAGGGAGCGTGAGGCCTTTGCTGCCCAAAGCTTTGACCATCGCCGGTTCCGACTCCGGAGGCGGCGCCGGGATCCAGGCCGACCTAAAGACCTTCGCCGCCCTCGGGGTGTACGGCACCAGCGTAGTCACCTCGGTAACCGCGCAGAACACCCGTGGGGTGTCCGGCGTCCATAACCTGCCGCCGAGCTTCGTCGCCGCCCAGCTGGACGCCGTGCTGGGGGATATCGGGGCCGCGGCCGCCAAGACGGGAATGCTCGCCACGGCCGGGATCATCGCCGCCGTGGCCGGCAAGATCAAGGAGTACCGTCTCGAGAGGCTGGTCGTGGACCCGGTAATGGTGGCCAAGAGCGGCGACCACCTGTTAGAGCCCGCGGCCCGCGAGACCTTGCGGAGGGAGCTCCTCCCGCTGGCGCTGGTGGTCACGCCCAACCTCCACGAGGCATGCGCCTTGACCGGACAAGAGATCCGCGACGTCGCCGACATGGAGAGGGCTGCGCGAACTCTGCACGGCTTCGGGCCCTCCTACGTAGTCATAAAGGGCGGGCACCTCGAAGGGGCTGCCACCGACGTCCTGTACGACGGACGAGACTTCCGATATTTTAAGTCCGAGCGCATAGCCACCGAGAACACCCACGGCACGGGCTGCACCTTTTCCGCGGCCATCACAGCTGGGCTGGCCCGGGGGCTTTCGGTTCCCGAGGCGGTGTCGGAGGCCAAGGACTACATCACCACCGCCCTGACCTTCGCCATGGACATCGGCGGTGGCCACGGTCCCACCCATCACCTGGCACCCCTGTACCGGGAAGCCGAGCGCTACCGGCTCCTCCATCAGCTCCGAGAGGCGGTGGCCCTGCTCGAGGACGAGCCGGGCCTGGCCAGGTTGATACCCGAGGTCCAGTCCAACCTGCTGGCCGCCCTGCCCTACGCCGAAAACCCCGGGGACGTAGCGGCCCTGCCGGGCCGGATCGTCCGCTGCGGCGACCGAGTCCGCGCCATAGGCCTCCCGACCTTCGGGGCCTCGCGTCACATGGCGTCCGTCCTCCTGCCGGCCCACCAGTTGGACCAGGGCATCAGGTCGGTGATGAACATCCGACAGGGCCCCGACGTCATCGCCGCCTGCCGGAGGCTCGGCCTGGCCGTCACCGACTTCAAACGGGAGGACGAGCCCGCTGAGTGGTCGGCGAGCCCGGAGAACAGGTACCGGGAATGGGGGACGACGGCCTGTATCCGAGGGCTCGGGCGGGTTCCTGACGTCATCTACGACCACGGCGGCTGGTGCCTGGAGCCTCAGGTCAGGGTCTTCGGCCCGGACCCGGTCAGCGTAGCGCGCAAGGTGATCAGGATAAACCGTGCGCTGGGGCGCACCGGGGCTTGAAGGTGCGCCCCCTCGGGACCTCGCCGCCGATTGTCGCCCCGTTAAGGGCCAGAGAGCCCGCCGAGCTCTTTGCGCTCTGCGGGCTCTCACGTCTTCTCCAGGTTCTTACACCTCTTCACGAGTTCGCGGAAGAACAGCTCGCGGTTCTCGGGCGATATGTAGGTGGTCCCCAGGAGGAAGCCCTTGCCGTGTTGCCTTATCTCGATGCGCTTCGCAGACAGGGCCAGGGAGGACCACAAGTTCTGGCAGAGCCTGACCGATTTGATCTTGTCATAGGCTATTCTCTCAAAGAACGGCCCGCTTCTACAGTAGAGATACTCCTCTCTGAGCTCGTAGTAGGTGCCGAAGTATATCCAGATAATCAGGGCTATCATCGGAAGGCCGATGGCGTAACCCAGCAGCCGCTCTTCCTCTGGAACTATCCACAGGATCACAAGCACGACCGCGATGGTCGTCCACATTGTCGCGCCAAGCCACCAATCCACCTTCGACTTCATGCGCACACCATCCACCCCCTGAGGGGCACCTTCAATGCCCCGTCACCTCAGTTCATGAGCTCAAGCGGGCTGCTTCCATCCTCACCCTGCATCCTAAGTTCCTCTCTGTTAGATCCATAATTACCTACTTAAACTCGACGACCCCCCGCGTGGACGTGGAGCAAGATGCCGCGCACCGAAGGGGAGCACCAGCAACCCACCTTCCTTGGCCAGCCCCGTTAGCATCAGCCCAGACCTCTGCTGACCAGCCATCGCATCAGCTCTCTATTGCCGTTGAGCCCTCTTTGACGCTCTTTCCCTGGCCCACGAGCTCGGCAGAGGACAGCACTGGGGTAGCCTCTAGCCCCTCTGGCGCAACCGGAACCGCCGGCCGATACGCGGTAACACCCAGCTGCGCTCGCCTCCGACCCGGATGTCACGGTGGAGAAACAACAGCCAGGCGACAGCCGCGAGGAGCAGCGCGGCCAGCAGCAGGCCCCCCAACCAGCTCCCCTCCAAGCCCTCAACGGCGAGGCCGCCCTGATAGTAATAGAGAGGGGTGAACTTCATCAGGGGCTCCAGGTCGTCATTGATGTTGGACAACCCGATCAGGAGGAAGTTGCCCACGAGCACTGCCCCGGTGAGCATCCCGGCAGAGCGGGCCGCGGGCACGAGCATGCTGAGCAGCAGCGCCAAGGCGGCGAAGAAGAGCAACACCGCGAACAGGGGAAGGAAGGGCAAAAGTATCTCGAAGGGGGTCAACTCGAACCCCACGCTGCCTGCTGGCAGCACCCAGCTCAGCCATCCCGCCGCCAGGATGAGCGCCAGGGCTACGGCCAAGCCCAGGAAACGTCCCCAAAAGAGCCCGGTCCGGCTCACTGGATGGGCCAGGACCAGGTCGAGGATTCCCCTTTCCTCGTCAGCGGCCAGCAGACCGGCTCCACCGCTGATGGCCAGGATGCCGATCACGAGGTGCATGTAGGCGAAGAAGTAGACGTCCAAGTAGCCCATGGGGGTAGCCATGGCGTACAGGTTTTCGAAGAAGGCAGTCATCTCCTCGGGGTAGAGGCTCATAAACTCCTCCAAGTTCTCTATCTGCTTGATGCTGGGAAACATCAGCGCCATGAGCAGGCCGTATAGCGCCACACCCAGGGCCCAACCGACCACTGGGCCGCGGAGGCGGCGCAGGGTGTGTTTGAACTCAGCGAGCATCTCATCTCTCCTCCTTCTCCCCGACCCTGTAGTAAGCCAGGAACACCTCTTCCAAGGATAAATGTTGGGTCTGAATATCGCTCACGGGGAAGGCCGCCAGCGCCTTGATCAACCTATCCACCTCGCCCTCGACCTGGACGGTGACCTCCCTGCCATCTCGTGCAACAAGTGAAACGCCATCAAGCTCGACCAGCGGCTTGACGTCAACCGGCTCCCTGAACCGCACCCGAATTCGGCGCAAGGACAAATCGGTCAGGCTACCGGGTTCGACTTCCTCTACGATAACCCCCTCCCGGATGATGGCTACCCGGTCGGCGAGAGCCTCTACCTCGCTGATGACGTGGGAGGAGAAGAAAACCGTTGCGCCGTTGGCCTGAGCCTCCCTCAACAAGCGGTAGACCTCCTGCTGCATGAGCGGGTCGAGACCACTGGTCGGTTCATCCAGCAGGAGCAGCTCAGGCCGCGCCATGAGAGCTTGGACCAAGCCGACCTTCTGCTTGTTGCCCTTGGAGAGGTTCTTGATGGGGATAGAGAGGTTCAGGTCCAAGCGACTCGCCAGTTGGCGCACGTATCCCCATTCAACCCGACGACCTCGGAGGTCGTTGAAATACCGCAGGACGCCCTCGACGGTCAGATTGCCCTCCAGGTTGAGCTCGCCCGGCAGGTAGCCTACGCGCGAGCGGACTGCTACAGGGTCCTTCCTAGGGTCGATCCCCAGAACTCGCACCGTACCCGCCTGGGGCCGGATCAGGTCCAACAGGCAACGGATGGTCGTGGTCTTGCCGGCCCCATTGGGACCGAGAAAGCCGAGGATCTCCCCGCACTTCACCTCTAGGTCAACTCCTCGCAATGCCTGTACCCGTCCGTAAGACTTACTAAGACCTCTGATCTCGATAGCCGGAGAACCCCCCATATCTCCACCCCTTTGAGCTAGAATCCCCTGTTGCTCACCGGGCCCGCCGGATTCCAGAACATTCCTTGCCGATGCTAGTATACCACACGATGGTAACGCCCAGGCTGCTCCCCGGGACCAGTTTGCGACCCCTTAGAGCCTCCTGCTTCCTTCGCAGGTATTGATGGCTTGTGACCCCTTTCAGCTCGGGCCTCCTCCACCATCTCCGGGGACGAAGGTATAGATAAAGCCACCCGGGGATACGCCCGGGTGGCTTCTCTCGCATCTGCTCCGTGTCCCTCAGGCCCGGACCTCGACGGCGATCTCCTTCAGTACCTCAGCCAATATGTCCACGATCTCATCTATCTGGTCCGGCGTCGTGATCAGCGGCGGCGCTACGATCACCGAATCTCCGGCCACGCCGTCGACGCAGCCAGTTCCGGGGTAGAGGAGAAGCCCCCTCTGCTTTGCCCGGGCGAGGACCCTGTTGGTGAGCCCGAGGCCCGGGTCGAAGGGCGCGGCCGTCTGGCGGTCCTTCACGAACTCCAGCCCCTGCATGAGGCCTAGTCCCCTGACGTCGCCGACGATGTCCACCTCGTCAGCCAGCTCCAGGAGACGCTTGTGCAGGTACTCACCCGTCTGCGCCGCCCTCTGGACCAGGCCATGCTTCTTGATGTAAGTGAGGGTCGCCAGGCCGGCGGCGGCCGAGACCGGGTTCCCGCCGTAGGTGTGGCCGTGGACGAAGGCGCCTGAGCCCTTCTCGAAGACCTCGTGGACCTTCTCCAAGGCCAGGACGCCACCGAGGGGCGAGTAGCCGCCGCTTATACCCTTACCGAAGGCCATGAGGTCGGGGACCACCCGCCAGTGGTCCACGCCGAAGTTGGCCCCGGTCCTGCCGAAGCCGGTCATGACCTCGTCGGCGATGAACAGGACGTCGTACCTGTCGCAGATCTCCCGGATCATGGGCAGATACTCGGGCGGCGGCACCAGGCAGGCTATGGAGGAGCCGCTGATGGGCTCCGCTATGAAGGCGGAGACGTTCTCGGGCCCCTCCCTGAGGATGGCGAGCTCGAGCTCCTTGGCGCACCTGATGCCACAGCTCGGATGCTGAAGCTCATAGGGACAGCGGTAGCAATAGGGCGGCTCGATGTGGGGAAAGTCCAGCAGGAGTTCGTCGTACTTCCTCCTCCTGGCCGTATGGCCCGACATGGACAGCGCCCCCAGGGTGTTGCCGTGGTAGCTCCGCCACCTCGCGATGACCTTGTGTTTTCGCACCTTGCCCCTCTCGAGGTGATATTGCCGCGCCATCTTCAGGGCCGTCTCCGTGGCCTCCGAGCCGCCGGAGACGAAATAGGTGCGGCCGCCGGCCGGGGCCATCTCGGCGATGAGGTTGGCCAGTTCGCTGAGGGGCCGGTTGGCGAACTGCATGAGGTGAGCGAAGGCCACGCGGCGGACCTGCTCCGCCACGGCGTCAGCCACCTCGCTGACGCCGTGGCCGATGTTGCTCACCAGGGCCCCAGAACAGCCGTCGATGTACCTCTTGCCCTCCCGGTCGTAGAGGTAGATCCCCTCGCCGTGGGACACGACGGGGAGCTTCTGGCTGAGGTCGCGGTAGAATACTGCGTCCTTCATTCCGTCACCTTCTCAAAGGGCCTTCTTCTCAGTAGAGATCCTCCACAACGAAATCGAGCTTAAGCTCCCGCAGCTTTTCCGCGGTGGGCAGGCCCTTCTCGTTCCAGCCGCGGAGCTCGTAGTACTCCTTGAGCAGGGCGTCCAGGGTCTCCTTCGTGATCCGGTTGCCGGCTATGGGACCGGTGGGGACGTCCTCCTCGTAGAAGCGGGCGGGCGGCTGGTCGTAATCGATGCCGAAGCCCTCGATCTCCCTGGCCGAGAAGGCCCGCGTCAGGTTCCAGATCCTCTCGCTGTCCTTGAGCAAGTCCTCCCACGTCTTGTCCTGGCCCGTCACCAGCGGCCATATCTCGGCGTACCAATCGAGCTCAAAGCCGATCTCGATCCAGGGGAAGCGACAGATACCCAGGCAGTCCAGGAGGGGCCTCACGTGCTGCAGCTCGATGACCTTGGCGGCCTTGCCCTCCTTCTTCTCCCTGCCCACGGCCACGTCGTAGGTTATGGCCCAGGCACGGTTGTGGTGGGCGCCCACGTCACAGGTCATGTAGGCCAGGAGCGTGGCCGGAGCGTAGCGGGGCTCGTAGCCGCTGACCTCAAGCCCCTTGACGTGGATGGCGAACTTCTCAGAGCCCTGGCCCAGCTTCGCCGCGGCCGTCTTCACGCCCTGGGCTAGGAGATCGCCGATGCCCTCACGGGCCGCGATCTTCTCCGCGAGCCAGACGAAGGACTCCAGGTCGCCGAACTTGAGGTCCTTGCCCTCCACCTGGTCCTTGGTGATGATGCCCTTCTCGATGCACTCCAGGGCGAAGGCTATGACGTTACCGCCGGAGATGGTGTCCAGCCCGAGCTCATCCAGCACGTAGTTGGCGTAGGCGACCTCTTCTATGTCATCGATCAGGCAGTTGCTGCCCACCAGCGCGATGGTCTCGTACTCGGGGCCCTCCACCCGCACTTCCTTGCCGCGGAAGGTGGCCTTGGAGTACTTGCCGCAGGGTATGGGACAGGCGAAGCAGCCCTTGTCCAGGGTCCATACCGATTCCCTGAGCGCCACGCCGTTGATCTTCTTGTACTCCTCGTAATACCCGGTCCAGAAGTTCTTGGTCGGGAAGGAACCGACCTCGTTGACCCAGTTCACGATGTCCGCGGTGCCGTAGGGGGTCCATTTCTCAAAGCCGGGCTTGGCGAAGACGGCGTCGTACATCTCCTGGCCCTTCTTGATAACCCCCTCCGGGTCATAGATGGGGAAGCCCTTGCTGCCGCGGACGGCGATGGCCTTGATGTTCTTCGAGCCCAGCACGGCCCCCACGCCGGTGCGTCCCGCCTGGCGGCCGAAGTCGTGGGTGATACAGGCGAAGTAGACCATCTTCTCCCCGGCGGGGCCGATGGTCGCTATCTGGAAGTCCTCACCGAGGTCCTCCTTGAGCATCTTCTCCGTCTGCATGGAGCCCTTGCCCCAGTACTTCTTGCCGTCCTCTATCCTGACCTCATCGTCGTCGATGACGATGACGCAGGGCTCCTCGGACCGTCCCTTGATCACGACCAGGTCGAAGCCCGCGTGCTTCAGCTCGGCGGCGAAATGGCCGCCCATGATGCTGTCCCCGTATCCTCCCGTAGCGGGCGACTTGGCCCCGAAGGCCACCTTATTGGGGCAGGGGAGGAAGGTTCCAGACAGCGGGCCCGGCGCTATGGCCACTACGTTCTCCTCACCGAGGGGATCCGCGCCCCGGGGGACCTCATCGTAGAGCACCTTGGCCACGAAACCGCGGCCTCCCACGTAGTCACGGACCAGTTCCTCACTCAGTGGCTCTATCTTCACCGATCGGTCGCTGAGGTTAAGCCGTAATACGTGTCCGCCGTATCCGTAAAGCATCCCTCTCCCTCCTCACTCCTGGATTGCGAGGACTTTCCTCGAACAGTAGGCTACACATTCGCCGCAGGCGTCACACTTGATGGGCGCCGTGCGAGAGGGGTGGGTGAACATGGCGTCGCTGGGGCAGGCCTCTACGCACTCCCCGCAGCCCGTACACCGCTCCTTGTCGATGCGGTAGGCGCCGTCGACCTCCTCTATGCAGCCCTCGGGGCAGACCTCGGCACAGACGCCACACTGGTCGCACACGACGACGAAGTACCGTCCGGGGTCGGGGAACTGGCCCCTGATCCTGATCGCGGCCTTCTTGTAGTTGTTCTCCTTGAGCTTGGAAAGGGCGCAGAGGAGTTCACAGGTACGACATCCCGAGCATAGCTCGTCTCTGGCCACTAACTGCATCGCTGCATCCTCCCTTCAAAGATATAATTACGCCGGCCGGAACTTGAAGCCGTAGCGAATGACCTCTTCCTCGACATAGATCCTACGCATCACCGCCCGGACCCTCATCCCGATCCTGATGTCCTCGGGATCGCAGTCCACCAGCTGGCCCACGACCTTCGGCCCCTCGTCCAGGGCGACCATGACCACTGGATACCGTCCCCGGCTTCGCGCCTGGGCCGTGAACTCGGGCGGCGCACCTCCGCCGGCGATGACCGTGTAGGTGTACACTACACCCGTCCCCTTGAGCTCCACGGGGGTGAACTCTCGGCCTACCGAGCACTGGGGGCAGGTCGCCTTGGGCGGGAAGCTGATCGCCCCGCACTGCGTACAGGCGTTGGCCACCAAGCGGTACCTCTGCGGAACCGTCCTCTGATACATGGGCACGGAGATGTGAGCTCCCATCGCCTCACCCCCTTATAACAATCGCCTCATTTTGAGGTACGAAAGGAAGTCCAGATACTCTACATCTTCTACGGCGCTCGTCACCGGTCCTCTCTCGGAGCGGACCTTGAGGGATATGGCATCGCTCCCAGATCCAGCCCCGTAGGAGGCCAATAGGATCCTGTCCCCGGGGCGGGCCTGCGCCAGGGCCTCCGCCAGGCCGAAGAACACGGTGGCCGGCCCGAGATCCCCGAGGGTGGCGACGGGGTTCCTCACCCGCTCGGCCTCAAACCCGAGGCCCTTGCCCAACGCGGCCGGGGTCCTACCGTCCCCGCCGGGCAGTACGGCGAAGGCGTAATGGCCGGGCTCGGTACCCAGCTTCGTCATCAGGTCGCTCACCGCCTGCCTGACGCAGTGGAACATCAGCTCCCTCGAGTAGGTGCCGAGGCCGAGGTCATGTCTCCGGTCCGCCCCGGCCGGCCGGAAATCTACGCCCAGGGCCTCCTCGACGTAGGCGGACCACCCCTCTATCTCGCAGAAGACGTCCTCCTCGCCGATGACGAGGGCCACCGCCCCCGCCCCGGCGCCGTGTTCCGTCTCCTCCCGCACACCGCCCCGGGGGGCCCCGGCGACCAGCACGAGCCCGCGGCCGTCAAGTCCCCGGGAGCTGGCGAGCAACGCCTCGGTACCGCACCGGTCGGAGCTGGTGTGCTCGGTGGCGAAGATGCGGGGCCCAAGCCCCAACATCTCGGCCAGCGTACCCGCCAGGACCTTTTGGTCGTAGGGGGGAACGGTGGTCGCCAGCGCCAGGGAGAGGACCCCTGAGAGGTCGAGGCCTCGCGCGGCCTCACGGGCCATGGTGATGGTATCCTCGTCGAAGTCCGGTACCGTCTTCTCGGAGATCCCCCGGGCCGCGAAGCTGCCGAGGGCCTTCACGTATTCCGACGCCCGGATCCGGTATCGGGGCACGTACGTACCGTAAGCGATAATACCCACTGCCATTCTCTAATCCCTCCCCAGCAGGAAGACTGTCGCCGTCCCGCCCGAGCCCCCGACGTTGTGGGTCAGGCCCACCTTCGGGTCGCGGACCTGGCGGTCGCCCGCCTGGCCTCTCAGCTGCAGGAAGACCTCGGCGACCTGACTCACGCCCGTGGCCCCCAGCGGATGCCCCTTGGCCTTGAGGCCGCCGCTGGCGTTGACCGGCTTTTGACCCCCGAGCTCCGTCACGCCCTCCTCCAGGAGGCGCGGCGCGCCGCCCCGCGGGGCGAAGCCCAGGTCCTCGTAGGCGATGAGCTCAGCGATGGTGAAGCAGTCGTGCACCTCTGCCAGGTCCACGTCCTCTGGGCCCAGGCCGGCCATCTCATAGGCCCTCCCGGCGGCCTCCACGGAGGCCTTGAAACTGGTGATGGTCTCCCGATCGTGCACGGCCAGGTAATCGCTGCCGGCCCCGAACCCCAACACGTAGACCGGCCTGTCGGTGAACTCATGGGCGCGTTCGGCGGCCACCACCAGCACGGCGGCGGCCCCGTCGCTGGTGGGCGAACAGTCATAGAGGTTCAGGGGGTAGGCTACGTCCGGGGCCCCCATGGCCTTCTCCAGGGCCACCGCCTTTCTCATCTGCGCCTTGGGGTTCCGGACGCCGTTGGCGTGGTTCTTCACGGCGACCATCGACAGGTACTTCCGGTCCACGGAGTACTCCTCCATGTACCTGGCGGCGATCATGGCGTATATACCGGCGAAGGTCATGCCGGCCAGGCGCTCGTACTCCGTATCGCCGGACACCCCGAGCCAGTAGCGGGACTTCTCGCCCGAGAGGTCCCGCATCTTCTCCACCCCGGCGGCCAGCACCACATCGTGAACCCCGGAGGCCACGGCGAGGACCGCCTGGAACACGGCGAAGCCGCCCGAGGCACAGGCGTTCTCCACCCTAACCGACGGTATCCCGGTAAGCCCCACGTGACCCGTGAGGAGAGGGGCCACTTGCCCGAGCTGAAAGCCGCCAGAACCCAGGGTCCCCACGTAGGCGGCATCGATCACCCGCGGGTCAAGCCCCTTGTCCACGCTGGACAGCATCTCCGCGTAGGCCTCGGCGAAGAGCTCCTTTATGCCCTTTTGGGGGAAGTCGCCGAACTTGGTCTGGCCGGCGCCTACTAGGGCTACCTCTCTCACGGCTTAGTCCCCCCTCTTCAGGTAGATTCCCTTGGGGTCTAGCTCCTCACGTAAGATGGCCAGCTCCCGTTCTGTGGGGGGATCGGTGACGGTCAGGCTGGGAGAGACCTTGAGGTCCCAGCCGGTGTTGGCCTTGACGTCCTCCAGCTCGACGCCCGGATGGATGCTGACCAGGACCATCTCCCCCTCCTCGTCGAACTCCAGGATCCCCTTGTCAGTGATGACCACGGTGGGCCCCCCGCCGGGCAATCCCAGGCGCTCCCGCTCCCTGCGGCCGCCGATGAAGCCGGGGCTGGTGATGAAGTCGACCTTCTCAGGGAGACGCCTCGGTTGGTGGGGAAGGAGGATGAACACCTGTCGGGCCAAGGAGGCGATATCACAGGCCCCACCGCTTCCTGCCAACCGGACCTTCGGGTCGTCGTAATCGCCGATTACCGTGGAATTGAGGTTCCCGTACTTATCGACCTGGGCCGCGCCCAGAAAGCCGATGTCCACGAGGCCCCTCTGGAGGTAGAAGGTGAACACGTCGAACATGGAGCACACCGAGGTGGCCCCGGTGACCAGACAGGGATCGCCTATGGACAGGGGCAGACGTGAGGGGTTGGCGCCGATTACCCCCGCCTCGTAGATCATCTCGATGTTGGGGGCGTTCAACCTCATGGCCAGGTTGCACGCCAGGTTGGGCATGCCTATGCCCACGAACACCCTGTCCCCGTCCTTGATCTTCCGGGCCGCCGCTATGGTCATCATCTCTGCAGCGCTGTACTTCATAGGCCTCACCTCAACGGTAGCTCCCGAGGTTAATCGGGACGCTGTACTGGGAGTTAACCCTCAGCTTCAGGATCCTCTCAGCCCCGAACCGGGCCATGTACTCCCTCCGGCCCGACACGCCGTACACCCACTCGTCGAGCCAAGCCCGTAGGTCCTCCTCCGAGCGAGAGATCCGGTCCCATTCGAGGTAAAAATCGTTATCGCGGTCGTAGTAACCCTGTACGTAGGAGGGGTGAGCCGCCCACGGCTCCTCCACCACGGCGTCGACCAGGAAGCCCGGTATCAGCGTCCTGTTGGGGTCTGACTTGATGACCTCTGAGGACACTATCTCCTCGCAGGTGATGATTACCTTCCGGGCCGCGAAGGCCGCCTCGCGCTGTTCGCCGATGATGCCCCAGATGTGGGCGTTGCCCTGGGCGTCGGCCCTCTGGGCGTGGATGACCGCCACATCGGGGTTCAGGGCCGGGACCGTGCTCAGCACCTGGCCGGTGTAGGGGCAGGTCACGGTCTTGATGTTGGGGTTGTGTGCCGGGAGGTCCGACCCTATGTTGCTCCTGAGCGGGAAAAAGGGCAGGTTGGTGGCACCGGCCCACAGGCGCGCCACCATGCCGTAGTGGGTGTACTCCTCCAACTCGATCTCCTTGGCCTCGGCCTTCTTACGAAAGGACCGCAGAAGGCCCACCCCGGGGTTCCCCGCCCAGCTGAAGACCACCTTCCTGGCGCACCCCGCCGCGATCATCTGGTCATAGATCAGGTCCGGGGTGGCTCGGCAGAGGGTGAGGTCCTTCTTGCCCTGCCGGATGATCTCGTGGCCAGCGGCGAAGGGGATGAGATGGGTAAACCCCGCGAGATAGACGGTGTCCCCGTCTTCGACCAATCTGTCGACGGCTTCGGCGAGCGACATCACCTTGTCCTCGACCAAGATACCACAACCTTTCCTCTCAAAGATCCGTATTAAAACAAAAACCCAGCCTACCTTCCAACCACGAGGGCGAAGAGGCGCTAGGTTTCATCTGCTTCGCTGGGCGGGGGTTTGGGCCCTACCCATCGCAGACAAACAGCCTGCCCAACCTTCTTAATT
The DNA here is from genome assembly GCA_002375895.1 of Firmicutes bacterium UBA3576. Lineage (GTDB taxonomy): Bacteria > Bacillota > Sulfobacillia > UBA3569 > UBA3569 > UBA3569. The sequence goes on along the minus strand of DFND01000050.1, from coordinate 2,832 downwards.
TTCATGGTTTATTTCGATATCGAGCCTGCCGTTCCTGCCACGGAGGCGCGCTTTTCCCGGTACCTCTGCAGGGCTCCCTTGAGGGCCGCCACAATGGCCTCGCTCGAGGGCGCTAGATACTGGTCTCTGATGGCCTGAAGGATCTCATCGTGGTCCTCCTCCAGCCTATATCCCAACAGAAGTTCCCTGAGAAATCTCTTCGCCAGGTCGGTCACGAAGGTGAACTCCACGTCGAGGATCTCGCCGGTCTCCGGATCCAGCTCAAGGACGATGCCGGCGTGGCGATAAACCTCGTACATCCCCGTGCCCTTCGGCGCCTTCGCGTAACCGGTTACGAGAACGGTCTGCTTCCTGGACATCGGATTCACCCCACTTGTGATTTTTTCTACAACCCCTCGAGAATCCCCTGTCACTGCCCCTCCGGAGAAAGTTTCTTTACCTGGAAGGAAAGCATAACCAGGCCCAGAAAATATTGTATGCATATGACATATTTTCCCGCCTCTTCGCCCTGACCAGCGCCACCAGAGGAGGCCGGTCGAGCGGGCGAAGCCCAGCGACCGAGCTCTGCGAGGGGTCCTAGTGCTAAGCTTCTGACTCGTGGGGATAAGATGCAGCCGTGGTGCTACTGAAAGGAGGTGAGAACCTTGGCAGGTCGCGGCTTCTTTAGGCTCGAGACCAAGTACGCCGTCTCCCTGGTCATCTACCTGGTAGTGGTGGTCCTCATCTTCATGCCGTGGACTACCCAGATCAAGGTAAGCGGCATGGTCCTGCAGGGCTGGCTGATGGGGCTCTTCATGTTCTTCGCCCCGCTCCTCTCCCTGCTGAACCTCTTGACCGACAGGCCCGAGAGCCAGAAGAGGACACAATCCATGTGACTGGGCGAAATGAGCTGTAGCTTCGAGCTTAGGCAGTCCGGGGTCAACGGGGGTTCGTCAGGCGGGTGACGAGAAGCCCAGCTGCCCTCCATACAGTCGGCCGGTGTATGGGGCTGTCCTCGCCCGGCTGCACCCTGCGCGGCCCTCGGTCAAAGCCCTCTGCATAACCAACGCGCGAGGTGAGCGAGTGTGAAGACCACCCAGCTGATAGTCACCGTGGCCTACATAGTGGCCATGGTCGGTATAGGGCTTTGGGCCAGGAGGAAAGTGGCCCAGTCCAAGGACGATTACTGGGTTGCCGGCCGCAGCGTCGGCACCTTCGCCAATACCTGGGCCATCATGGCGGCCCTGGCCAGCGGCGGTTCGGTCCTTGGCGTGACGGCGCTCGGGTACAGGCTCGGCATCCCCTACACCTTCAGCATGTTCGCCGGCGCTGTCTTCGGGTTCCCCCTGGCCGCGATGCTGGTCGCTAAGCCCTTACGCAACTTCGGCAAGTTCACCATTACCGACTTCCTGACGGAGCGTTTTAATCATCCGGTCATTAAGGCGGGGGTGCCCCTCATCATCGTCTTGGCCCTCGGGGCATACATCGTCGCCCAGATGAAGGCCGCGGGCATTACCGCCCAATACCTCTTGGGGATCAGCTATAACCAAGCCATCGTCCTCACCACCCTCGTCTTCGTCACGTACGTGTCCATAGGAGGCATGTGGGCCATCACCATCACCGATATCATCCAGGGCATCCTGGTGGTGGGCATGGTCCTGGGCCTCGGGTTCCTCATGATCGGCAAGTTCGGCGGCATCGGCAGCCTGTTGACCCAGGCGACGGCCGTGGCCCCCGAGCTCGGCGACGTGGTCGCCATGCCCCTGTCCTCCTATATCGGCGCCTTCGTCGTCTGGGCGGCGGCCATCCCGGTCATACCTCATATCGTGATGCGCATCTATACGTCCAAGGACGTCAGGTCGGCGCGCCTGTCCCTGAACTACGCCATGCTCATCTACGCACTGATGATCTTCATCGGGGTCATCGGCATCTCCGCGGCGGGACACCTGGTCGGCATCGGAGTGGAGGACGCCGACTCGCTGTTCATCCTGATGGTAGAGAGATACTTCCCGCCCCTGCTAGCCGGCTTCGCCATGGCGGCCATCATGGCCGCGGTCATGTCCACCACCGACGCCCTGCTCCTCGCTATATCCAGCGCCATCGCTCACGATATCTACGAGAAGCTCATCAACCCCAACGCTTCCGACCGCGTGCTGGTCAACATCGGCATCATCACCACCTGGGTGGTGGGCCTCCTGGCCATGTTCTTCGCCTTTAACCCCCCGGCCCTGCTGACCATGCTGTACACCGCTGCCGTGGGCCTTATCGTGAGCGGTCTCTTCGCGCCCACGATCCTGGGCATATGGTGGAAGGGGGCCAACACGCCGGGCGCAGTGGCGGGCATGCTCGTGGGTGCCCTGTCCTACCTGTACATGGTCTGGTTCACGGATATGCCGTCGCTGTCTCATGTCCTGGTTTCGCTGCCGCTGTCCTTCGCCACTATGTTTATCGTGAGCACGGTCACCCAGGCGCCGTCCGAAGAGATGATCAAGAAGGTGGAGCAGCTGCACCAGTAAGCGTCCCTCGATGAGACCGGGTGGCGGTTTCCGCCACCCGGTTCTATTTTCGGAACAGTTGCTAAGAAGTTGATGTTAACGCCACCCCGCCTTTGCGAGATGCAGATGGAGACGGTCGGGCGCTCCGCCTCACCGTTGGCCAGCCCCGCTTCGCTCCAACCGGCCAGCAGATTAGATCTACTCCTATTCTCGCCTCGCGAGCCGGTAAGGCCGTAGACACCTACTTTAGGAACTCCCTCCCCAGGTAACGGGCCTAAGGCCTTTCGTTCGTCTGCCAGCCGCTCTGATGGGACCTCACGGGGTGGTGCCGTGCTCTTTCTTCAACAACCGTCACATG
>DFND01000073.1 GCA_002375895.1 Firmicutes bacterium UBA3576 | reverse complement strand
TTTTCCACAGCCCGGCTGACCTGGCGGACCTGTTCTTCTGAGAGGTGAATCCGACCGGCCTCGAGCCGTCGGACGGCGTGGGCCGAAAAGCTGAGCTTGCCCACCTCTTGCCTCAAGACCTCTTCGAAGGTCACGCCCTCACGCGGCCCGCCTGGCCGGCTCGCCGCCGGTCGGCCCGGTGCAGTTACGGGAATCGTTACCTTCGTCACGCTCTTATCCACGCTGCGAACCTCCGAGCACGCTCTCTATGGACCGCAAGGCCAGGTTGATCTGCTCAAGCTCACGCAGTGACGCAAGCTGCGCCATCTGTGAGATGAACTCCCCGTTCTTGATGGGCTCAAGGGGATCCTGGTACCTGAGCTGGTTTATCAGGATCTCGAAGTACTGGTCTCCCAGTCCGACATCCCCTTCCTTCCTCGTCGGTGGGCTGCCGGCACCGACGGCTTCAACCCGCATCTTTAATCCCCCTTTCTATATAAAACAGTCTAAAGTGCCCAGCTTGACTTCCCCCCGGGGCGCTTCAGCCTCCCGCCATACTCGAACTCTTGAGGGGCCATGCTGAGGCGGTTCCCTGCCCTGTTGACCGCGTGGCTGCTGGTGACCCACCTCTACGGACAGGTCTTTGACCTGCACACCCTGCTCCGATATAAGGTCCCTCAACAGGGGCAAGCTCGTCTCCAGCCGGTTGAGCAGGGAACCCTCCTGTACCGTGAACTTCCCGCTAAGCTCGGAGTGATGCCAAGTCAGATCCACGCGGATCCTTCCCTCGGGGCCGTCCACGGTGAACCTGACTCTCTCCTCGCCGGACCCATACCTGTAAGTCTGAAACTCACGTGGCATCTGGGCCGCCCGGTCCGGTTCAGGATCTGACGAGGCTCGGCCCGTTGTCCCCCGCGTCATCTCGACGCCCCCCCTGCTAGAACCGGGCTCAGCTCCCCCAATCGGGCTCTGAGGTCGAGGCCCGTGCTCGTCCTGACCCTCCTCGCGCTCAATTAGGGTCACCTGCACAGGGTCTGCAGCGGTCTCGCGCCGGGGAGCGGACGTCTCGGATCTCATCCGCCCGACCGTGGCGACCTCGGCCTGCCCGCGGTCACCCTCTTCGGGCCTGGTCACAGCTCCCTGAGTCAGCGACCTTGCCACCCCTTCGGCAGCTCCCCTTCCGGGGGTCTCGAAGGCTGCCCCGTCGATTAAGGGCCCTGCCGAGCCTATCCTCTCCTCCCCGTGCTGCCCCATGGACCCGGGGGGGCGGTCGACAACGGTTAGGAGCTTCTGGCCGCCTTCAGAGACGGCCAGGTGCACCTCGGCCATCCCGGCCCTCTCCGCCGAAGGTCCAGCTGACGGCAGAGCCTCCGGCACAGCTGTTCTTACCGGTCGTCCGACCGCCTCGGCACGGGCTCCTGCGGCCCCTTGCACCGGCGTGCCATCCGGGCCCACAACCGTCGCCACACCGACCCCATCCGGGCCCGCGGGAACCGGCTGGAGGGCGAAGGGGGACATGTCCTTCGCGGCCAGGAGTGGCAGCAGCAGCTCGAGAAACTCCCCCGCGTCAGCCGCCCTCTCGACCAGCGGCATTTTCACCGTCAGGCCTCCATCAACCTTTACGGCTATCGTGCCATCCGTGGCTTTCACCTCCTTTCCGCGGGCGACCTTCCGTGTCTTGAAGCAACCAGGTCGTCGAGCTCCAGCTGGGTCGCCCGTTCTTGACGGAGACGATGTTGCTGCAACAGCTTGGCCCTAAGCCGCGTGAACTTCTCCCTCTCGGCCCATTGGTGCCTCAGGGTGTGCCTAGCCTCGTCCGCGCGCCTCCGCTGCTCTTCGACCCTCTGCCTCTCCCTCTCCCCGCGTCTGTCGAGGGCGAGCACCCTCGCCTCGGCCGCCCTGAGTTCGCCCACCGTCCTCCCTTGAGGGCGAGCCAGGTCGGCTGCCATGCTCCGCCTTTCCTCCTCAATGCGCGACAGGGACGCTTGATACTCCTGAAGAAGGTCGATCTGCTTCTCGTAGGCCGAACGGGCCACTTCCTCCTCGACCTCCGCCAGTTGCAGGACCCGTTGTAACCGGAAGCGAAAACCCATCACCCTTCACCCCGCAAGACGCTGCGCAACAGGTGCACGGCCTCCTCCAAAGGCGTCTGCTCCGTCTCCTCTTGACGCAATAAACGCATAATCGGCTCATAAAGCTCTATCGCCCGGTCGATCTCCTCATTGGCCCCTCTTTTGTAAGCGCCGATGTTGACCAGGTCCTCTGCCTCTTGATAGAGGGCCAGCACCTGTTTTGCCTCCGCGGCCAACCGCAGATGTTCCTCTACCACAACCTCAGACATAAGTCTGCTTACGCTGCCGAGGACGTCTATCGCCGGATAATGACCCTTGCGAGCCAGGCTTCGCGACAGGAGGATATGTCCGTCGAGGACCCCTCGCGCCGCATCGGCGATGGGGTCGTTTTCGTCATCAGCGTCCATGAGCACGGTGAAAAAGGCGGTGATGGTGCCTTGGGCGCTGGGCCCTGCCCTCTCCAACAGCCGAGGAAGCAAGGCGAATACCGACGGGGTATAGCCCCGTGCCGTCGGCGGCTCGCCGGCCGCCAAGCCGACCTCCCGTTGGGCCATGGCGAAGCGCGTCAGCGAGTCCATCAGCAGCAGTACGTCCTCCCCTTGGTCGCGGAAATACTCGGCAATGGCCATAGCAGCAAAGGCCGCCGTTAGCCGCATCAAGGCAGGGGCGTCGGATGTAGCCACTATCACTACCGATCTCGACAGACCCTCTCTCAGGTGCTCTTCGATGAACTCCTTGACCTCTCGCCCCCTCTCCCCCACCAGTGCTACGACGTTAACGCTGGCCTGGGCGTTGCGAGCGATCATCCCGAGCAGCGTGCTCTTCCCGACGCCGCTCCCGGAGAATATCCCCATGCGCTGCCCTCTCCCGCAGGTGAGCAGGGCGTCTACGGCCCGTATACCTAACTCGAAGGGCTCAGTGATCCTCTTGCGTTCCAGAGGTGGCGGGGCCGGTTTATGAACCTCATAAAGCTCCTGGCAGGCCAGCGGGCCCCGCCCATCGATAGGGCGTCCAAGGCCGTCCAAGACGCGCCCAAGGAGGGCCCGGCCCACCCTCACCTGAAGCCTGCGGCCCTTCGCCGTTACCCGACTGCCAGGCCCAACGTTGGACGTATGCTCAAGGGGCATGAGCAGGGCTCTTCCCTCTTTGAACCCCACTACCTCCGCGAGGCATCGCTCAGTACCGTCACCTATCTCCACCAGCTCGCCGACCTTTACCGGTGGCCCCTCGCTCTCCATGGTCAGGCCCACGAGCCGCGTAACCCTTCCGCTCAGGCGAATCCCGTCTACGGACTGTAGCGCCCGCAGGACGCTGCTTTCGTCAATCACCGCTCACAGCCTCCAACAGAACCCTCTCTATTTCCTCCAGCCGGCTCGACAGCCTGGCGTCGACGAAGCCGTGGTCGCCCTCCACCACAACGTCGGCGTTACCCAAACTCGGGTCTTCCTTGAACTCGAGATCGAGATACCTGCCCGCCACCAGCTCACCGGTCCTCTTTATGAGCTTGGATATGTTCTCTGCCGAGGCGCGCAACACCAGCCGCCGTTCGTTTTCAGCTCGCGCCAGGGCTGACCGGGCTATGCGGTAAATGGCATCGGGGTCCTCCCGCACCTCATTCTCCACTATCTTGGCGGCCACAGCGGTAGCTATTTGCACGACAGTCTGAAGCCACCGCTCCCTGCTTTCCACAATCTCGCTCTCGAACTGCGTTATGGCGGCATCAAGCTCCCCTTGTCTCTGCTGGAGCTCAGCCAGCACCTGTCGCGCACCCTCAGCCCGGCCTTCAGCCACTCCGACTTCGAAGCCCCTGCGACGCGCCTTCTCCTCGGCTTGGCTCGCCTCGGCCCGGATCTCCTCCAGGATCTCCCGGGCCCGCCTCTCTATCTCCTCGAGCACAGCCTTGGCGGAGGCGCCGCGCCCCCCATCCCGCGGCGTCTGCTGCACCCTCCGCTTCTCCAGCTCGTGCGGGACCCATCTTTGTAGGTTGTGGGCTACTTTAAGCACTCTGACCTTAGACAATTACCTCATCCCTTTGACCGCGGGCGATTATGATCTCGCCTTCTTCCTCCAACCTCCTTATGATGTTGACTATCTTCTGTTGTGCCGCCTCAACATCGCGCAACAGTACAGGGCCCATGTATTCGATGTTCTCCTCGATGTCGGCGGCCGCCCGCTTGGAGACGTTCTTAAAGATCTTGGCGCGAACCTCGTCGTTAGCCCCCTTCAAGGCCAAGGGCAGGTCATTGGCGAGGTCAACTTCACGCAGAATCCTCTGAACGGCACGGTCGTCCAAATGCACGATGTCCTCGAAGAGGAACATGCGACGCTTTATCTCTTCTACGAGCTCAGGATCACTGACCTCAAGGCGCTCCAGTATGGCCTTCTCGGTCGTCCTGTCCACGAGGTTGAGGATATCCACTGCCAGTTGGATACCACCAGCTGAAGCGTAATCCTCTGACAACAACAACGAGAGCTTCTGCTCTAGCACTCTCTCGATCTCTTTGAGGACCTCAGGCGACGTTCTATCCATAATGGCGAGCCTACGAGCTACGTCCGCCTGTTGGTCTGGTGGCAATCCCGCCAGAACAGTGGCGGCCTTTTCGGGTGTCATATAGGCCAAGATCAGGGCTATCGTCTGGGGATGCTCGTTTTGGATGAAACTCAGGAGCTGCTCCGGATCGGCCTTACGCACGAAATCGAAGGGCCTTACCTGCAGATTGGAGGTCAGGCGCTGCAATATGTCCACCGCCTTCTGTGTCCCCAGGGCCCTCTCCAGAACGTCCTTGGCGTATCCAACCCCACCCTGACTTATGTACTCTTGGGCCATTGCCATCTCGTGGAATTCCTTTAATATGCTCGCCCTCACCTCTGGCGGCACGTGCCTCGCCGTCGCTATCTCCAAGGTGACCTGCTCAATCTCTTCCTCGTCGAGGTGTTTTAGCACTTCAGCCGAAACCTCAGGCCCTAAGGCGATGAGCAATATGGCAGCCTTCTGTTCTCCGGTGAGCTCACGTTCCCACAACCGTCAGCAACCCCCTATTCCGCCAGCCAGGTTTTGATAAGCGTGGCAACGTCCTCTGGGCTGCGGCGGGCGAGTCGCATGATCTCCTTGCGCAGCCGTTCAGCTTCAGGCTCAGGCGGCTCCTCCTTTTCCTCTACAGCCGGCTGCTGGAGCCTGGGTTGCGGTCTCCTCCTCCTGGCAAGGACGAACAGTCCAACCGTCAGAACCAGCACCACACCAGCCGCGATGGCGCTATAGTACATGAGCCTCTGTTGTCTCTCTCTCGCGGCCTGGCGTGCCGCCTCATCGCTTTGGAGCGATGCCTTCAACTGCTCAGCCAGAGTTGTGTCGAAGACCATCCCGGATACCGTTATCTGGTCGGTCCTCGAGGGATCCAGGCCTATGGCCGCAGATACCGTGTCTCTGACCGCGGCCTCCTGTTCTGGCGTGAGATCACCGTTGATGACAACGGCTACGGACAGCCGCTTGACGGTGCCAGGGGCGACGACTATCCTCTCGGATATCTCGTTAATCTCGTAGTTCTTGATGCTTTCCGTACGGGTATACTGGCTTGTCCCGCCACCTTCCGGCGTCTGGTAGGAGGGGAGGTTGCTGTCCGCCCCCGCCACGCCCGCTGCGACGCCGGCATCCCCGCTGAAGATCTCCTCCAGCTCCTGAATACTGCGGACGATACCCTCATCCCCGCTCACCGGTTGAAAGAGGTTACGGTTGATAACCTGTTCGTCGAAGTTGAGCTCGGCCTTTACCCTTACGATGACGTTACCGGGCCCGAAGACCTGTTCCAACAACGATTGAACGCTATCCTGCAAGGACGCCTCAAAGGCCCGCTCCGTATGCAGGAAGGATGCAACCGAACCGTTGACCGAATGCTCGTCATTGAGGCCGGCCGACAGCAGGTGCCCCCGCGAGTCCACCACCGTAACGTTAGATTCCGCCAGCCCCTCCACGCTGTGGGCCACGAGGTGGACGATGGCCCGCACCTGCTCCTCCTCTAACTTGACGCCCGGATTGAGCTCCAGCAGAACGGCCGCCGAGGCTTCCTCCCGTTCGCTTATGAAAAGGCTCGGCTCCGGAATCACGAGATGCACTTTGGCCGCCTTCACGCCCGATATCTGAGAAATAGTACGTGCAAGCTCCCCCTGGAGCCCGCGCATGAAATTGATATGCCTCTCGAAATCGGTCATCGCCAGGTCTGTCCTGTCCATGATCTCCAGCCCGACGCCTGACCCACGGGGCAACCCCCTCGAGACCATCCGTAGACGCAGCCTGTAAACGTCTTCGGCGGGGACCAGGATGGTCGTGCCGCCGTCAGCCAATTCGTAGACCATCCCCTCTTCATCCAGGGCGTCCGCTATCTCCGATGCGTCCTGTGGGTCCAGGTCGGTGAATAGGGGCACCATCTCCGGGCCCTGGGCCGCCTGGAAGCTCCAGTACACCAGCACGCTGAAGATGCCCAGCCCCAACGCCACCACTATGACCCGTTGGGTCATGCTCAGGCCCTGGAAGATCTGCGTCAGTTGGTTGAGCGCTGTCGACAAGGGCGCCAACTCCCCTCACCCCTGGCTCGTGCCCCATCAGATCTGCATCCTCATGATCTCCTGATAGGCCTCGATGATCTTGTTCCTCACCTGTACTGTCAGCAACAGGGCTAGCTCCGCCTGCTGCACTTTCAGCATAACGTCATGCAGGTCTTCGCCTTGACCGGCCGCTAGACGAAGGGCCGCACTCTCCGCCTCCTTTTGCAGCGAGTCGACCTCCCTTAGAGCACGCCGCAAGGTGGAGGCGAAATCGTCTTCACGCCCGCGACCATTATCGCTCGCGACCCTGCCGACCTTCTCGGTGCTGACCGGATCAATCCACACCAACCTCATCGCCCTCGCCTCACACTCGTCCCAGGTCTAAGGCCCGCATGGCCATCTCCTTGGCCACCTGGATCGCCGTCACATTGGCCTCGTAAGCCCTGCTGGCCGAGATAAGGTCCACCATCTCGGTGGCCAGGTCCACGTTCGGATATCGCACATAGCCGTTCTCATCGGCATCCGGGTGCCCAGGGTCGTACCTGAGCTTAAAGGGCGAGGGGTCCTCTCGCACAGCGACCACCTCGACACCGTAGCCGATATGTCTGCCTCTACGCAACCCCGCGTTTAACAACGAACCGAAGGTCGCCTCCTTGCTCCTGAACACGGCCACCTTGCGACGATAGGGTTCTCCCGAAGCAGTGCGGGTGGTATTGATATTGGCGAGGTTGCTGGCTATGAGGTCAAGGCGCAGCCTCTCGGCCGCGAGACCTGAGGCGCTGATGTCCATGGCCCGAAATACCTGCAAGCTCACCGCCTCCCCTCACTGATCGCTGTCTTCAGCGCCCTCAGCTGCCAGGCCAGTTGGCCTATGAGGGCTTGGTAAAGGATGGCGTTCTGGGAGAGCGCCGCCATCTCGAGGTCGATGTCGACGTTGTTGCCGTCCGGCCGGATGCTCCCACCTAGTTGCCGCTCGACGATCGGCCTCGCCGCTGCCGTTCCCGCGTTGGCCCTGTGTCGGGGGTGTGTCCTCGCCAGCCTCAACGATTCCCCGCTCAGTTCCCGGGCCAGGAACTCCTCGAACCTCACCGTATACCTCTTGTATCCTGGAGTGTTCACGTTGGCTATGTTGTGGGCGATGGCAGCATGGCGGAGCGAAAGGGCATCGAGGGCACGGGAGAGGATATCGATGGTCTCAGTGTTCACCACTCTCATTGAGGTCTCACCTCTCAAGCATGAACCCGCCTGTATAGTCAAGATAGGCGGGCTTTCCGTCCCTTCCGGCAACCCGGCCATCTTGACGTACAGTCCAGATCCGTGGTTTTGCGCCCCTGCCTCTCGACAGGTTTGCCCTTGAGTTCGACGGAAAGGGTCACATTCTGCCATTAAGCTTAAGGATGAGTTCGACCAGATAGAACAAAATTCCTGCCAGAACCGGTCGACTTTACCACTGCCGCTGTCATAAGTTTTGGCGAGAGCCCATAAACTGTCGACTTGGAAATTCGGAAGCCCTAGCCTGGACTACACTGCGTCCAGAAGCTGCCCCTAGCTTCGCCTGGGGCCCGTGGTCCCCGCGCCTGAAGTTTGTCGCCGAACTCCTTCAGAGCGTGGGTCGCCGCAGACACCCTTGCCTTAAGCTAACAACTACTGCTACCTCCGTTGTCGGGACTTTCACCCTCTATAGGCAACGCCCATGCCGGGCGCAATCGGGTAGGAGGGGGCGGCT